>JAEKLF010000280.1 GCA_019509985.1 Burkholderiales bacterium
GAAGCGAGTTCCGGGCGGGCCTCGGCGTTCGAGCATCGCAGGGCACCCCTCGCAGAGGGGCGACGGAGCAGGGGCGACTTTTTGCCTTCTTTTTGGTCGCTCAAAAAGAAGGTCGCCCGCCGGGGCGAACTCCCGGCTGGGCCTGGCCACAAAGCCAAAGCAGCGCGAAGCCGCCCTCACTTCACACTCCCCATCAACAACCCCTGCATGTAGTAGCGCTGTAAGGCGACGAACAGCAGCAGCACCGGCAACACCGTGATGACCGCGCCGGCCATCATCAGCTCGCTGTCGTTCACATGCTCCCGCGACAGCGCCGCCAACGCGACCGGCAGCGTGTGCATGTCACCATCGGTCAGCACGATCAGCGGCCACATGAAGTCGTTCCAGCTGCCCAGAAAAGCAAACACCGCCAGCGTGACCAACACGGGCTTCAACGTCGGCAACACGATGTTCCAGAAGATCCGCCACTCGCCGGCCCCGTCCAACCGTGCAGCTTCAAGCAGCTCGTCCGGCACACCGCGCGCGTACTGCCGCACGAGGAAGATGCCAAAGATGCTGGCCATGCTGGGAATCAGCACACCCATCCATGTGTTCACCAGCCCCATGCCCTTGAGCATCAGGAACAGCGGCAGCATCGCCACCTGCCCCGGAATGACCAGCGCCGCAATCAGCAGTCCGAACACGCGCTCGCGGTGCCGGAAGCGCAACTTGGCGAACGAGTAGCCGGCCAGCGTGTTGAAGCTCACCGACACCATCGTGCTGATGATGGCCAGGCCCAGGCTGTTGACGAAGGCGCGCTTGAGCCCGCCGTCGCCCAGCAGCTGGCGATAGTGCGTGAACGTCGGGTCATGCGGGATCAGCGGCGGCGGCAGGCTGGACGCACAGCCGGCCGGCATCAGCGACACGCAGACCATCCACACCAGCGGAAAGATGGCCAGGCCGGCGAAAGCCCAAAGCAGCACATTGACGAGCACGCGCTTCATGCCTGCTCCCCCGTCAGCCGCCGCTGCAGCACGATCAGCCCTTTGCTGACCGCCACGATGATGATGAAGAGCACGAAGGCCACGGCCGAGGCCAGGCCCAGGTTCCACCACTTGAAGCCCTCGTCGTACATCAGGTAGAGGACGCTGACCGTGCTTTGCAGCGGGCCGCCCTGCGTCATCACATAGGGCTCGGCAAAGAGCTGGAAGTAGCCGGCCGTCGTCAGGATGGCGACCATCAGCAGTGTCGGCGCGATGTTGGCCAGCGTGATGTGCCGGAACTGCGCCCAGGCGCGCGCGCCATCGAGCCGCGCGGCTTCGTAGAGGTCGTTCGGCACGGCCTGCAGCGCGGCGATGAAGATGATCATGTTGCCGCCGAAGTTCTTCCACGCGGCGAACAGGATGATGGTGGGCATGGACCAGTGCGGGTCGCCCAGCCAGTCGATGGGGTCGATGCCGAAGCTCTGCAGCGTGTAGTTGACGAGGCCGTACTTGACGTGGAACAGGTAGCGCCAGATGACGGCCACGGCCACCAGCGTGGTGACCACCGGCGCGAACAGGGCCGTGCGCAGCAGCGGCTTGAAGCGCACGAGCCTGGACTGCAGCAGCACGGCCGCCGCGAGCGACACGCCGATGGACAGCGGCACGCCGAGCACGACGAAGTAGGCCGTGTTGCCCAGCGCCTGCCAGAACAGAGGCATCGTCAGCACATGGACGTAGTTGTTCCAGCCCTGCCAGCGCAGGTTGTGCAGGTCGGCCAGCGCGTAGATGTCGAAGTCGGTCAGGCTGAGCGCGAGGCCGGCGAACACCGGCACGCCGAAGAACAGCGCGATGACGACCAGCGCCGGGGCGGCGAAGGCCCAGGCAGCGAGGGACTCGCGACCGCTGTGCTTCATGCACCGGCCTTTCGGTCGAGCATCCAGCGGCGCTTTTCAAGGATGCCGTCGACGCGCGCATCCAGCCCGCGGACGGTGGCGTCGAGATCGGTCACGCCATGCACGGCGCGCGTGGCGGCGAACTGCATCTCCTTCTCGATGCGCTCCCATTCCGGCACGGCCGGCGCCGCGCGCACGCGTTCGAGCTGGCGATGAAAAGCGGCGGCATGGCGGTCCTCGGCCAGCGTCGCCGCGCCCAGCGGCAGCGACCAGGCGCTGCGCCGCGCCGGCAGGTCGCCGGTCAGGCGGTAGAACTCGAGCTGCACGTCGGGCCGGCTGAGGTAGCTGATCAGCGCCCAGACCTCGGGCTTGTGGCGCGAGCGCTTGAACATCGCCAGGCTCGCGCCACCCGCCGTGGAGAAGCCAGGCCCGGTCGGGCCCGGCAACTCGGCGGTGATCCACGCATTGGCCAGTTCGGCGGGCAGGCGGCGCTTGAATTCGCCGATGTCCCAGGGGCCCGAGAGATAGAAGGCGAAGCTGCCACGGCCGAACTCCTGCCAGAGGTTGCCGATCTGGACTTCGCTGACGCCCGGTGCCTCGCCACGCTGGAAGCGCTCCAGGTAGAAGGCCAGCGCCGTGCGGAATCCCGGGCCCGAGAAGTTGCCGTAGCGCCCGCCGTCGCGCAGCACCTCACCAGGCTGCTGCAGTGCCAGCGCCAGCAGTGGCGCGGATTCGTTGGTCGGCAGCAGGATGGGCTTGTCCATGCCGTGCTCGCGCAGCCTGGCCAGCACCGCGCGCCAGGCCGTCCAGTCGCGCGGCATCTCGGCAATGCCGGCGCGGGCCAGCAAGTCCCGGCGCACGAACATCAGCCGCGTGTCGACATACCAGGGCAGGCCCACGCGCTGGCCGGCGACGGTGTTGGTGGCCCAGATGCCGTCGAAGTAGTCCGCCGCCTGCAGCGACGGCGTGCCAGCGATCCACGGCTCCAGCGGCTCCAGCGCGCCCAGTGCCTGCATCTCCGGCAGCCAGGTGTTGCCGACCTGGGCGAGGTCGGGCGTCGCGTCGCCAGCGAAGGCCGTGAGCAGCTTTTCGTGTGCGGCGGTCCAGGGCAGCTGCTCGACCTTCACGCGCACGCCGGGGTGCTCGCGCTCGAAGCCGGCGATCAGCTCGGCCGCGACCTCGCTCTCGCGGCCCATGGCCCAGAAGCGCAGCGTCGTCGTGCCGGTGTCGCGCGCGCAGCCCGCCAGGGCAGCGGCTCCGGCAGCGGTGATCAGGCTGCGACGACGCATCGATGGATCAGCCGAGCCAGCCGCCCGTGAAGCCGGCGCGCTTCAATCCACGCACCAGGTGAGCGTTCTTGCGCATCGCCTGCCACACCAGCTCACCGTGGTGGTTGCCCATCATGGCGAGTAGCGGGCCCTGGTCGATGCCGAGCATGTCGGTGTCCACCCAGCCCTTACCAGGCTCGATGCGACCATGCGTGAGGCGCACGTCGGGGAAGTTGAAGCTGGGGTTGAAGGCGTCCCAGAAGCCGTAGCGGCCGAAGGTGTGCGGGTAGCGCTGCTTGATGGCCATCAGCGCGGGGATGACGATCTCGGGCGCGAAGGCAATGGAGCTGCCGGCCGCGTAGGGCGCCAGCGTGCCGTCGTCGTACAGGCCCATGCCGCGGCCGGCGTAGCTGATGAACTTGCGCTTTAGCGTCTTGCCGGTGATCGTCGTGTAGGCCAGCGAGATGTCGGCCGGGCCGTCGCTGGCACTGATGCCCCAGACCTCGGCGTTGTAGCCCTGCCAGCCCAGCGGGTTGTCCTTGGCGTAGGCCTGCTGCACGTAGGTGGCGCGGCGCGAGTTCTCAAAGTAGTCCAGGCCCTTGGCGGCCATGTAGCGGTCGCGGATGCCGCGAAAGTCCACCCAGCAGTGCGTGAATTGGTGGCCGAACAGCGGCGGGAAGCGCAGCAGCGTCTGGCCGTAGCTCTCGCCCCAGCTGTGCTCGTCGTAGGTGCTGGTCCAGGCGTCCCAGGCCTCGGGTGCAACCGGATGCGTGGGCGAGCCGAGTGCCAGCAGGTAGACCAGCATGGCTTCGTTGTAGCCCTTCCAGTCGCTGGGGATGAAGCCCTTCTCGGGCGTCCAGCCATGGCCGATGGAGGGCGGGCGCACCTGCGCCCAGGTCCAGTCGACGCGGCCGTAGAGCTCGTCGGCGAGGCTGCGGATGCTGGCTTCCTCCGGCTGCTCGCTGTCGAAGAAGCTCTGCGCGTGCAGCGCGCCCATCAGCAGCAGTGCGGTGTCCACGGTCGACAGCTCGCAGCGGTCGAAGCGCAGCCCCGTCTTCATGTCGAGGAAGTGATAGAAAAAGCCCTTGTTCCCGGCCACGCCGGTCTTGCCCGGGCCCTGCGGCAGGTTGGCGAAATAGCGCAGCGTGGTCAGCGTGCGGTCGCGGGCCTGGTTGCGCGTGACGTAGCCGCGCGCCACGCCCAGGGGCAAGGCGCTGAGCGCAAAGCCGACAGCCGCGATGCTCGCGAACGACGGCGTGGGCCAGCGGTCGGGCGCGAGGCCGGTCTGAGGGTCGGTGGTGTCCCAGAAGAAGTCGAAGGTGCGGCGTTCGAGGTCGGCGAGGAAGGTCTCGCTCGCCTGGCTCGGTGCCGGGGCTTCGGCCCAGCTGGGCAGATTGGCGGCCAGCGCAAGGCCGGCGCCGTGGGCAAGCACGGCGCGTCGGGTCAGCAAACTCATGATGGGGGTGATTGTGGGAGCCGGCGTGGCCGGCTCCAGGGCCGCGAGGGTCAGAATGCGTAATTCACGCCGAGCTTGAACTGCCGCATCGAGCCGCGCACGCCGGTGCGCTTGCCGAGGTCGGGGTTGTCACCACCGATGGCGTTGGACGGCGTCGTCGTCGGGCCGCCGCCCCAGTCGTTGTAGTAACCCCAGTTGGCGCTGTTGAACAGGTTCAGCACGTCCAGGCGCACCTGCAGGTCGCCACCATAGACCTTGAAGTTCTTGGACAGCGCCATGTCGAGCTGCTTGAACGAGTCTGAGTCCGCCTCGAGATAGCGGCACTGATTCCAGCCAAGGTGGCAGTCGGTGACCTGGCGCGGATTGCCACTGCCATAGGTCAGCTTGCCCGACAGCTGCATGCCCCAGGGCAGCTTGTCCATCAGGCCGCCGACGACGAGCCGATGCTTCTCGGTGTCCTTGTTCGGGTTCCAGCTGTGGGTGGACTTGCCGTAGGTCCAGTCGAACACGTCGGCATCGTTCCAGTCGCGATCCTTGGTCTTGGCGCTGGTGTAGGTGTAGGCCACCGTCATGCTCCAGCCGCTCGCGGCCGTGTAGGGCTTGTCCAGCGATACATAGAGGCCGCTGGACTTGGTCTCGCCGACGAAGTCGCCGAGCACCAGCGTGCCGAAGCCGTTCGGGCCGCCCCACAGCGGATCGATGGAGCTTTGCGTGCCCCAGCCACCGTTGGGATCGCGGTTGCCGCCGAACCAGACGAACTGGTTCTTCGCATGGATGTTGGACACCGCCACGTCCGCATTCCACGAACCCAGCGCCTGGCGCACGCCAAGGCTGAACTGGTCGGCGAAGGGCATCTTGTACTTGTTCTTGATCAGCCAGATCTCGCCGCCGGCCTGGGCGTTCTTCTGCTGCTCGTCGAGCGCGTTGTTGGCCATCTTGCGGTCGTAGCTGCGGCCCCAGCCGCCGTAGACGACGGTGGCCTTGTCGCCCAGCACGTCGTAGGAAGCGCCGACGCGCGGTGCCAGCGCGCCCTTGTAGGCTTTGCGAGAGCTGCCGTTGGAAATGTAGTCGTCGATGTTGATGCCGCCCTTAGCTAGCGACTGCGCGTAGGTCTGGTTGGCCGGCGCGGTGATGCCACCGACGGTGCGACCGTCCAGCCCCTTCAACGCGGCGACGCGGTCAGCCGGCGTCACGTAGTCGTTGTTGAGCATGTTGTCCTCGTAGTCCCAGCGGGCACCGAGGTTCAGCTCCAGTTGCTTCGTCAGCTTCCAGTCGTCCTGGAAATAGATGCCGTACTGGTTGTTGCGGATGTTGGTGTTCGCGGTTGGGACGGCCAGCGTGATGCGGCACTGATCGCTGGTCAGGCTGTCGCTGCTGACCGTGGTGCCGGTGCAGGCCAGCCCGTTGAAGTAGGGCAGGCCCGTCGTCGTGTTGACAACGGTCTCGATGGTCGGCACGCGGTACGCGGTGCCGGCGAGTTCGTACTTCATCGCCTTCAGCTGCACGCCGCCCTTGAATACATGGCCGGCCAGGCCGGTGTAGGTCAGGTCGTCCTTGATGTAGCCGCCGCTCTGGCGTCGATCCTGGGCGTTGGGCGAGCCGCCGGTGAAGAAGATGTCCTGAACGTTGTTCAGCAGGTTGGTGGGCGAGTACTTGTAGCGGACCAGCGGATCGGTCGCGTCCGACTGCGGGTTCCACTGCGCGCGCTCCAGACCCATGCGTGCCTCGTTGAGCCAACGATCGCCGGTGTACTCGTGGGCCAGGTCGACGCGGTATTCGTTGTTGTTGTTGTTGATCGCCGTGGTGGCCGACGTGTGGTCACCGTCAACCGCGTAGCTCGTTTCCTTGCGCAGCGTCACCGAAAGGTCCAGCCGCTGGCTGTCGTTGATTTCGGCAGACAGTTTGCCGAACAGCAGGTGCTCCTTGAACTTGTTCCTGAAGGCCACTTGCTGCGCGGCCAGCGTCGGGATGACGCCGGGACTGCCGGGGTACTTGTCGAGGTTCTGGGCCGTCAGCTGCTTGGGCTTGTCGATGGTCTTGCCGTCGTAGGCGAGGAAGTAGTGCAGCGTGTCCGGCTTGATCGCGCCGCCGATGCTGAAGCCAGCTTCGATCTGCTTGTACGACGGCGGCTTGACGCCGTTGGCTTCGTCCTGCTCTTGGATGGGGCTCAGCGACGTCCAGTTGCTCCCCGTGCGGTTGACGTAAACGTTTCCATGCGTTTCGTTGCCGCCGGATTTGGTGACTGCGGTGATCGCCACGCTAGAGACCTGGTCGTACTCGGCCTTGTAGTTCTGCGTCAGCACGCGGTACTCGGCGATGGCCGTCTGCGGGAACGGGTTGCCCTGGCTGGTGTCCTGGCCGCCCACGCCGCCGCGCAGGATGTTGTTCTTGCGACCCACGCCGTCGATGAAGACGTTGACGCTGTCCATGTTCTGCGACCC
>JAEKLF010000003.1 GCA_019509985.1 Burkholderiales bacterium
GCCAGCAGCGAATGCCCGCCGAGGGCGAAGAAGTCGTCGTGGCGGCCGACCTGGGCCAGGCCCAGCAGCTCGCACCACAGCGCGGCCAGGGTCTCCTCGAGCGGGCCTTGCGGAGGCTCGTAGGCGCTGGTGCCCAGCGCCGAGGCATCGGGCTCGGGCAGGGCTTGGCGATCGAGCTTGCCGTTGGGGGTCAGCGGCAGGGCGGGCAGCCGCACGTAGGCGGCCGGCAGCATGTACTCGGGCAGCCGGGTGGACAGCTGCGTGCGCAGCGCCTCGGGCGAGGCGGACTCTTCCTCGGCCACGAGGTAGGCCACCAGACGCTTGTGCTCGCCGTCCTGGCGCGCCAGCACGACGGCCTCACGCACACCGGGGCAGGCCTGCAGGGCGGCCTCGATCTCGCCAAGCTCGATGCGGAAGCCCCGGATCTTGACCTGATGGTCATTGCGGCCGAGGAAGTCCAGCGAGCCGTCGGCGCGCCAGCGCGCCAGGTCGCCACTGCGGTACATGCGGCTGCCCGGCGCGCCAAAGGGATCGGGCACGAAGCGCTCGGCGGTGAACTCGGGGCGGTTGAGGTAACCGCGCGCCAGCTGCGCCCCGGCGATGTGCAGCTCCCCGGCCACGCCGATCGGGCAGGGCTGGCCCCAGGCGTCCAGGATGTGGATGCGGGTGTTGGCGATGGGCTGCCCGATGGGAGGCGTCAGAAGCTGCTGCTCGTCACAAACGTAGGTCGTGGCGCAGACGGTTGATTCTGTCGGGCCATAACCATTGAGCAGCCTGCGGCCGCTGCTCCAGCGGGCCACAAGCGCCGCATTCGACACGTCGCCGGAAGTGACCAGGGTCTTCAGCCCCGGGAGCTGTGCCTCACCTGGCAACCCAGCCAGCACGGCCGGGGGAAGAATGGCATGGGTGATCTGGTGGGTGTCGATGCATGCAACCAGCGCCTCGCCAACGAGGGGTCCATGGACAGGCAAGACGAGCGATGCGCCATGCGCCAGCGCCAGAACCACCTCAAAAATGCATCCATCGAAACTGAACGAGGCGAACTGCAGCACGCGGCTGTCGGGCTGGGCGTCGAAGGCCCGGATCTGCGCCTGAGCCAAGTTGCACAAGCCGCGATGCGAAACCATCACCCCCTTGGGCAGCCCGGTAGAGCCGGAGGTGTAGATGATGTAGGCCAGGTGTGCGGGATGCAGGCGCCGGGCCGAAGGCGGCAGATCGTCGGTGGGCTGGCCCTGCAGCAGCTGCGCCAGCGTGATGTCCAGCAGCGTGGCGCGGCTCAGGCTGCGCGTGGCAGGCAACTGGTCGAGCAAGGCCGCATTGCTCAGCACGACACGGGGCCGGCAGTCCTCGAGCATGAAGGCCAGGCGCTGGGCCGGGTAGGCCGGATCGAGCGGCACATAGGCGGCGCCGGCCTTGAGCGTGGCCAGCAGGGCGACCACCATCTCGGTGCTGCGCGGCAGGCAGATAGCCACACGCGTGTCGGGCCCCACGCCCAGGGCGCGTAGGTGATGGGCGAGCTGGTTGGCACGTGCGTTGAGCGCGGCGTAGCTCAGGCACTCCTGCTCGAAGACGAGCGCGGTGGCCTCGGGGCGCAGGCGGGCCTGCTGCTCGAAGAGCTGGTGGATGCAGAGTTCGGCGTCGAAGGCGGTCTCGGTGGCGTTGAAGGCCAGCAGCCGGGCGTGCTCGGTGTCGGGCAGCAGCGGCAGGCGCAGCACGCAGGCCGAGTCGTCCTCCACCATGGCATGCAACAGCGTGACGAACTGGGCCGCATGGCGCTCGATGCTGGCGTGCTCGAACAGCGCTCAGGCGTACTGCAGCGAGCCGGCGATGCCGTGGCCGTGCTCGTGCAGCGACAGCTCCAGGTCGAACTTGGTACTGGCGGCGGCGCCCGCGCCGCCGGCGGGGGCCGGCAGCAACTGCAGGCCCGGCAGCGCAAGTTCGCCTTGGGGGGCGTTCTGCCAGCTCAGCAACACCTGCAGCAAC
>JAEKLF010000113.1 GCA_019509985.1 Burkholderiales bacterium
GACGGCACGCACGGCATCGGCACCCAGCGCGCGCCGGCCGGCGAGCAAGGACGCGCCCACCGCCGCCGCGAACGCGAGGCCGACCAGGGCCGCGAGGCGAGCGGCGGGCAGGTGCATTTCCATGCTCCAGTGAAAGCTCTGCGGGTTGACGACGTAGACCAGCACGACGCTCAGCCCCAGGCCCAGCGCCAGCCCGGCCAGCGCGCCGGCGCCGCCGGTCAGGCTGGCCTCGATGCACAGCAGCCGCATTAGCTCGCGCCGCGACAGGCCCAGGTGGCGCAGCAGCCCGAATTCGCGCTTGCGCGCCAGCGCCTGCGCCGACTGGCTGGCGATGACGCCGAACAGGCCCACCGCCAGGGCCACGGCCTGCAGCCAGACCGTGATCGCGAAGCTGCGGTCGAAGAGGCTCAGCGACAGCGCGCGCAGCTCGCCGGCCGCGGCCATCTCGACGTCGTCCTGTCCCAGCTTGCGCACGGCCGTCCGGATGGCGTCGAGCGACCCGCTTGGCGCCAGCCACAGCGCCAGCTCGGTCGAGGTTTCGTCACCACTGACGCGGCGGTAGTCGGGCAGGGCCATCCACAGCGCCGTGTTCTGGCGCGAGTAGTCGCGCCAGATGCCTTGCACCTGCAGCTTGACCACGCGGCCGCCGTCGACGAGTTCGGCCTGGAAGACGTGGCCGGGCTTGAGGCCATCGCGGTCGCGTGCGGCCTCATTGACCCAGACCGGCAATGTCTCGGCCGCGGCGCCGCCCTGCCAGCGCTCGACCAGCGGCAGGTTGCCGCTGCCCAGATCGCGCGCCGTCAGCGCCACCGGGTCGGCCCCGGGCGCCAGGCGCAGCCGCGCCGTGCGCTGCGGCGCGGCGCGCGCCACTTCGGGCAGGCGGCCCACGGCGTCGATCAATGCCGGCGGCAGCGGCGCGGGCAGGCCGGTGTCGCCGCGCAGCGCGCTGCGCACGTAGAGGTCGGCCGGCAAAGCCTCGTCCAGCCAGTGCATCAGCGACTCGCGAAAGCTGCCGATCATGACCGTCATCGCGACCGCCAAAGCCAGCGCAACCAGCACGCCGGCGAGCGAGCGGCGCGCCTCTGTCGCCTGGTCGCGGCTGCGTTCGCGGGCCAGCAGCAGCAGCGGCCCGGCCGGCAGCCGCACCAGCAACGCGGCGAGCCCGCGCACCAGCGCCGGCACCAGAGCCAGGCCCCCCATCAGCAGGCAGAGCATGGACACATAGGCCGCCACCGGCATGCCGTCCGGCAGTGGCGGCAGCCAGGCCAGCGCGGCGCCCGCTGCCAGCAGCGCCAGGCCCAGCCACGCCGGCAGCGTGCGGCTGGCCGGCAGGCCCAGGCCCTTCAGCACCAGGGCCGGTGCAATGCGGCGCACCGTCAGCGCCGGCGCGAGCGCCGCCACCAGCGCCGCGGCCAGGCCCAGCGCCGCGTAGACGAGGCCGGGCAGCAGCAGTGGCTGGTTGAACAGCAGCTCGATGGACGAGCCATTGGCGCCGTGCAGGCCGAGGTCGCTGCCGAGCAGCTTCAAGGCGCCGGCCGCGAGGCCGACGCCCAGCGCCAAGCCGGCCACGGTGCCCACCACGCCGATGACCCCGCCTTCCATCAGGATCAGCCGCCAGCGCATGCGCGCGGACACGCCGAGCACGCCCACCAGCGCCCACTGCGGCAGGCGCTGCGCGGTGGCCAGCGACAGCACCGCGTAGACGAGGAAGCTGCCAGTGAACAAGGCCATCAGCGCGAGCAGCCCGAGGTTGACGCGATAGGCCCGCGTCAGGTCGGCCAGGCGTGCGCCCGCGTCGTCCGGCGCCGCGGCGCGCCAGCGCGTGGGCAGGTGGGCGGCCCAGGCCGCGGCGTCCACGCCGGGGGCCAGCTGCACGTCGATGCGGTCCAGCGCGCCAAGGCGGCCGAACAGCAGTTGGGCGTCGGCGATGTCGAGCACGCCCAGCGGCGTGTTGCCGGCGGCCACGCGACCACCGATGTTGAGCTCGATGTCGCGCGGCTCGCCGCCGCCGGGCACGGGCAGGCGCAGCTTCAGCGTCGTCGCACCGGGCGCCAGCAGCGCGCGGGCTGCGGCGTTCAGGTGCACAGTGTTGGCGCCCAGCAGTGCCGTCGGGCCGCCATCGACCTGGGGCGTGAGTTCGGGCGCCAGCGGGTGACCGTTGGCGGCCGAGCCGAGCAGGGCCAGCGGGTCCAGGCCGACGAGGTGGATGGACAGCGCGCGGCCATCGCGGCCGGTCTGGCCGGGCCACAGCGCCTGGGCTTCGAGCACGGGGCTGGCCGCGGCGACGCCAGTGCGGTTCAGCAGTTCGGCGAGGTCGGCATCGGTCAGCGGCCCGGAGCGGGCGCGCAGCACGAGGTCGGGCTGGCCATTGATGCCGCGCGCGGCCCGCGCGAACTCGGCCAGCGCGGCGCCGTTGAGCAGGTGCACGCCGAAGGCCAGCGCCACGCCGAGCATGACGGCGACGATGGCCAGCACGACGCGACCCGGCTGGTCGCGCCAGGCGGGCCAGCAGAAGTGGCGCCACAGGGTCATGCCGCGTGCAATCCGTTCGCGTCGAGCCGCAACCGCCGGTCCGCCGCCTCGGCCGCGCGCTCGGAATGCGTGACGAGCAGGCAGGCTGCGCCGGCCTCCTGGGTGCAGCGCCGCAGCAGCTCCAGCACCTCGGACGCGTGGCGTGCATCCAGGTTGCCGGTCGGCTCGTCGGCCAGCACGAGCCGCGGTCGATGAACCAGCGCGCGCGCAATCGCCACGCGCTGCAGCTGCCCGCCCGACAGCTGGCGCGGCATGCGCTGCGCCAGCCCGGCGAGATCGACCGCGACGAGCATCTGCTGCACGCGGTCGTCGTCATCGTTCTGGCCCAGCAGCCGCAACGGCAGCGCGACGTTGTCGGCCACGCTCAGGTGCGGCAGCAAGTGAAAGGCCTGGAAGACAAAGCCCAGCTCACGGCGGCGCAGCGCCGAGCGGGCGTCGTCGTTCATGGCGCGCAGGTCCTGCCCGGCGAGCTGGATGCTGCCCGCGTCGGCCTCGTCCAGGCCGGCCAGGCAGTTCAGCAGCGTGGACTTGCCGCTGCCGGATTCGCCCAGCAGCGCGACGATCTCGCCGGGGGCGAGGTCGAGGTCGATGTTGGCAAAGACAGGGGTGTCGCCATAGCGCTTGGCCAGGCCGCGGGCATGGAGAAGGGTCATGCGTTCAGCAGTCGTTGCAGGCCGGCCAGCAGCTCGGGCACGGGTTGCGGTCCGTCGCAGGCGATGACGCGGCGCCGCGGCATGCTGCGCAACCAGGTGATCTGGCGCTTGGCGAGCTGGCGCGTGGCGGCGATGCCGCGTTCGGGCAGGTCCTTGAAATCGTTGGCGTCCAGCGCCTCCCAGGCCTGGCGGTAGCCTACGCAGCGCATCGACGGCAGCGCCAGGCTCAGATCGCCACGCGCACGCAGTGCCTTGACCTCGTCGACGAGGCCGCCGGCCAGCATCGCCTCGAAGCGCCGCGCCAGCCGCTCGTGCAGCCAGCCACGGTCGGCGGGTTCCAGCGAGAACAGCGGCCAGTCCACGCCCTCGTCGCGTGACGCGGCGTGCAGCTCGCTCAATGGCTGGCCGGTCAGGCGGATGACTTCCAAAGCGCGCTGGATGCGCTGGCTGTCGTTGGGCGCCAGGCGCGCTGCCGTCGCGGGGTCGAGCGTCGCCAGCTCGGCGTGCATGGCCGGCCAGCCGCGCTCGGCGGCTTCGGCGTCGATGGCAGCGCGCAGCTCGGCGTCGGCCTGGGGCAGCGTCGAGAGGCCGTCGAACAGCGCCTTGAAATAAAGCATGGTGCCGCCCACGAGCAGCGGCAGCTTGCCACGCGTGGCGATGTCGGCCGCGAGGCGCCTGGCATCGCGCACGAACTCGGCGGCGGAGTAGCTGCCGGTCGGGTCGAGGATGTCGATCAGGTGGTGCGGCACCGCGGCCAGTTCGGCGGCGGAGGGCTTTGCGGTGCCGATGTCCATGCCGCGGTAGACCAGCGCCGAGTCGACGCTGATGATCTCGACCGGCAGCACCTCGGCGATGGCCAGCGCCGCCGCCGTCTTGCCGCAGCCGGTCGGGCCGGCGAGGCAGATTGGTGTTAGCAAGCGCATGACGAATCGTCTCGAACACAGCCACAGAGACACAGAGACACGGAAAAATTCAATATCAAGAGGCTTTTCCTCCGTGTCTCTGTGCCTCTGTGGCTGTGTTTTCTTCGGAGCCGCTCAGAACTTCTCCCACGGCGCCAGATAGCGCCACTGCCCGACGGGCAGATGGCCCAGCGGGATGCGGCCGATGCGCACGCGCTTCAGGCCCACCACCTTGAGCCCGACCAGCTCGCACATGCGGCGAATCTGGCGCTTCTTGCCCTCGCGCAGCACGAAGCGCAGCTGCTGCTCGTTCTGCCAGCTGACCTTGGCGGGCTTGAGCGCCTCGCCGTCCAGCTCCAGGCCGTGGTTCAGCAGCGCCAGCTTGTTGTTCGACAGCGCCGCGTTGGGCAAGGTGCCTTCGGGCACCGGCTCGGCACCGGGGAGGCCGACGTACTCAACGCGCACGAGGTACTCCTTCTCGACGTCGGAGTCCTCGCCGATCAGCACGCGGGCGATGCGGCCGTCCTGCGTCAGCACGAGCAGTCCGGTGGAGTCGATGTCCAGCCGCCCGGCGGGGGCCAGGTTGCGGTGGTGGCCGGCGTTGGGCTTGATGCCGGAAGCGTCCTCCGCCCAGCGGTTCTCGGGCTGGAAGAGCACCACGGCCGGCTCGTAGCCGTCCTCGGCCTGGCCGGACACATAGCCGATGGGCTTGTGCAGCAGCACCGTGACGAGCTGGGCCTGTTGCTGGCGGGCGGCGGGGTCGATGTCGATCTGCACGTTCGGGCCCACGCGCTGGCCCAGCACGGCGATCTTGCCGTCCACACGCACCCAGCCGACGGCGATCCACTCGTCGGCCTCACGGCGCGACGCGAGCTTGAGTTCGCTCATGCGCTTGGACAGGCGTTCGCCGTCCTCGGCACTCACCTCGCGGGCCGGATTCAGGCGGCGCTGTGGCCGCGGCGGCGGCTCGAAGCCCGGGCCGCGGTTGGACGCGCGGCGCTGGTCGACGCGCGGTGGGCGATCGTCCCGCGGCCGGTCGGCCGAGCGCTCGTCGCGGTGCTCGTTGCGGCGGACCGGCTCGCCGCGCTGAGGCGGGCGATCGGGCTGGAAGCCGCCCGGCCGTGGACCGGGGCGGCCCTGGCGTTCGTCGCGCGGGCGGTCCGGGTGGTCGGGGCGGCGAAAGGGTTCGTCGCGTTCACCGCGTTCGCCGCGCTGTGGCGGGCGTTCCGGCTTGAAGCCACCGGCTTTCGGACCCGGGCGGGGCGGTCGGTCATCCCGCGCCGGGCTCGGCCGTTCGGTGCGCTGCGCCTGCGCCTTCTGGAACTGGTCCTCGCGCTCGGCCCGTTCGGCTTGCGCCTTGGCGAGCGTCGTGCGTGGTTTGGAGACGCCCTTGCCCCGCACCGGCGCACGCTTCTCGCCCTCGGCGTTGCGGGTCATGGCGGTGGGCTTGGGCTTGCCCTTCAGTGTGATGGTGGCCATGGTGGGCTTCAGCGGCCTCTCAAAAATAGGGCGTCCAGCTCGCGCATGTCGAGCTGGCGCCAGGTAGGGCGACCGTGGTTGCACTGGTCGGCGCGTTCGGTGGCTTCCATGTCGCGCAGCAGGGCGTTCATCTCGTCAAGGTTGAGCTGGCGGTTGGCGCGCACGGCGCCGTGGCAGGCCATGGTGGCGAGGATCTCATGCTGGGCACGTTCAAGCACCGAGCTGGCGTCGAATTGCGCCATCTCGGCCAGCAGCTCGCGGGTCAAGGCGACGAGATCGCTGGCGGCCAGCAGCGCGGGGCGCGAACGCACGGCCAGCGTGCGGGCCGACAGCGGCGCCACGTCCAGGCCGAGCTGGGCCAGCGTCGCGGCATGCTGCTCGGCGGCGGCGACCTCCTCGGCCGTGGCGGCGAAGCTGACCGGGATCAGCAGCGGCTGGCTCTCGATCTGCGTCGCGCCCAGCCTGGCTTTCAAGCGCTCGTAGACGACGCGCTCGTGGGCGGCGTGCATGTCGACGATGACCAGGCCCTGCTTGTTCTCGGCCAGGATGTAGACGCCCTGGATCTGCGCGATGGCACGGCCCAGCGGCCAATCCTGGTCGGGCAGCCTGGGCAGTGGGATGACGGTGGAGGAGGGCGCTGGCGCCCGTCCGGGTTCCCATAGCGCTTCGTGCTCGACCAGGGACAGCCGCACCTGCTCGGCCGTGGCCGGCACGGGCGGCACATAGGCCGAGTAGCTCTGCCGCGGCTCGGCGACGTAGAGCGTGGCCGGCATCGTCGGCTCGAAGGCCAGCGGCGCCATGGCCGAGTCGACGGCCGCCGCTTCTGCGCTGCGCGACTGCGCCAGCGCGTCGATGAAGGCCCGGCGCACGGATTGATGGATGGCACGGCCATCGCGGAAACGCACCTCGATCTTGGTCGGGTGCACGTTCACGTCCACCAGCTCGGGCGCGATCTCGATGAACAGCACGTAGCTGGGCTGGCGCTGGCCGTGCAGCACGTCCTCGTAGGCCGAGCGGATGGCGTGGCTGATGAGCTTGTCGCGCACGTAGCGGCCGTTGACCCAGACGTATTGCTGGTCGGCGCGCGACCGGGCCGCTTCGGGCAGGCCGGCTCGGCCGCTCAGCGCCAACGGGCCGGCGCTGTACTCGAAGGGGCGGCTCTCGGCGGTGAAGTCCGCGCCCAGCACGTCGGCGACGCGCTGCTCGCTCGGCGCCGCGCGCCACTGGTCGACGAGCTTGCCTTCGTGCCAGATCGCGAACCCGACGTCGGGCCGTGCCAGCGCGTGGCGGCGCACGGCCTCCACGCAGTGGGCCAGCTCGGTCGAGTCGGTCTTCAGGAACTTGCGCCGCGCCGGCGTGGCGAAGAACAGTTCGCGCACCTCGACGCTGGTGCCGCGCGAGCGGGCCGCGGCCGACAGCTCGCCGCTGCGGGCGTCGAGGCGGTGGGCATGGTTGGCGTCGGCCGTGCGGCTGGCGATGGACATCTCCGACACCGACGCGATGGCCGCCAGCGCCTCGCCGCGAAAGCCCATGGTCGCGACCGACTCCAGCTCGTTCAGCGAGGCGATCTTGCTGGTGGCGTGGCGCTTGAGCGCCAGCGGCAGCTGCGCGACGGGGATGCCGCAGCCGTCGTCCTCCACGACGATGCCGCGCACGCCACCGGCCATCAGCTTGACCAGCACGTTGCAGGCGCCGGCGTCCAAGGCGTTGTCCACCAGCTCGCGCACCACCGACGCCGGACGCTCGACGACCTCGCCGGCGGCGATCTGGCTGATCAGCTCGTCGGGCAGTTCGCGGATGGCGCGGGGGGCAGGGACTTCAAGGAGCGGCGAATCCATCCGCGGGATTATCGGCGCCTGAGGTGCTTGTCACGGGGGCGTCGGGATAATGCCGCGCCATGGATCTGCTGCCCCAACTCATCGACTTCATCCTGCACGTCGACCGCCACCTCGAGAACTTCGTCAATGCCTACGGCCTGTGGGTCTACGCACTGCTGTTCCTGATCATCTTCATCGAGACCGGTGTCGTCGTCATGCCCTTCCTGCCGGGCGACTCGCTGCTCTTCGTCGTCGGCGCGATGTGCGGCGTCGGGCTGATGGACCTGGGCCTGTCGCTGCTGCTGCTGACGGCCGCGGCCATCCTGGGCAACCAGAGCAACTACACCATCGGCCGCTACTTCGGGCCGCGCGTCTTCCAGTGGGAGCAGTCACGCTTTTTCAACAAGGCGGCCTTCATGAAGGCGCACGATTTCTACGAGAAGTACGGCGGCATCACCATCGTCGCGGCGCGCTTCATGCCCTTCCTGCGCACTTTCGCGCCCTTCGTGGCCGGCGTGGCGCAGATGACCCGGCGCAAGTTCACGATGTACGACGTGGGCGGCGGCGTGCTTTGGGTGTGCGGCGTGACGACCATCGGCTATCTCTTCGGCAACGTGCCCTGGGTCAAGCAGCACCTGGACAAGATCATCTGGGCCATGATCTTCGTTCCCGGCCTCATCGTCATCGCCGGCAGCCTGCGCAGCAAGTTGAAGCGCCAGGCCGGCTAACTTTCGAGGGCGACGGCGGCTACGAGGGCCAGGTCGTCAAAGAGGCATTGAGCTGCGAAATGCCCGCGTCATCGAGTTGAATCCCGGCGGATGACCGGCTGCTGAGCCCATGCCCAACCTGTCCCTGCGCACCAAGCTCGCCCTGCTCGCGCTGCTGCCCCTGCTGGCCTCTCTGGCGTTGATCGCGCTGGCGGTGCGCCAACAGGAAAGCGCCCTGGCCGCGCGCGAGCATGCCCTCGTACGCGGCAGCTACATGGACGCGCGGCGCACCGAGCTCAAGCACTACGTCGACCTGGCGGTCAGCACCATCAAGCCCCTGGTGGGCCAGCCCGGCGGGCAGGAGCAGGCACTGCGGCTGCTGTCTTCGCTGGACTACGGCCCCGACGGCTATTTCTTCGTCTACGCGCTGGATGGCACGGTGCTGATGCATTCGCGCCAGGCCGAGCTGATCGGCCGGAACCTGTGGGAGCTGCGCGATTCGCGGGGCCGGCCGACCATCCAGCAGCTCATCCATCAGGCCAAGGCCGGTGGCGGCTATGTGGAGTACCTGTGGCGCAAGCCGTCGAGCAGCCAGCTGGCGCCCAAGCTGGGCTACGTCGTGGCCGTGCCGGAGTGGGGCTGGATGCTGGGCACTGGCCTCTACCTGGACGGCATCGAGGCGACGATGGCCGAGCTGGAGCGCGGCGCGCGCCAGAACATCACGACGACGCTGCTGTGGGTGGGCGCGGTAGCCGTGTTCGGCGTCGGGCTGATCAGCGCCGGTGCGCTGGCCATCAACCTCAGCGAGCACCGCAGCGCCGAGGCCAAGCTGCGCGCGCTGGCGCGCCAGGTCGTGCAGAGCCAGGAGGACGAGCGCGCGCGGCTGGCGCGCGAGCTGCACGACGGCGTCAGCCAGGCGCTGGTGGCCACCAAGCTGCTGATCGAGTCGGCCCAGCACGATCCCACCAGCGCCGCACGGTTGCAGGAGCTGGCGCTCAAGCGCCTGAACAGCACGCTGGCCGAGGTGCGTCATCTGTCGCACGCGTTGCGCCCGGCGCTGCTGGACACGCTGGGCCTGCCGGCGGCGCTGCAACATCTGGCCAGCGAGTTCGACGCGGCCGGCGGCACGCGTTTCGGCCTGATCGTGGCGGGCGACGAGGTCGACCTGCCCGACACGGTCAAGACGGCGCTGTTCCGCATCGCCCAGGAAGCACTGAACAACGCGGCCCGCCATGCGCACGCGGCGACAGTGGGGTTGACGCTGCGCTTCGAGCGCGACGGCGGCCTGGCGCTGGAGGTGGCCGACGACGGCCAGGGCTTCGATGCCGACGCGGCCCAGGCCGTGGCCGACCGCGGCCTGGGTCTGCGCAGCATGCGCGAACGGGCCGATGCGCTGGGCGCGCGGCTGAGTCTCGTGACGGCGGCTGGCGCGGGCAGCCGGCTCGCGGTCAAACTATCGGCTGCCGACCTCGCCCGCGCCGCTGCATGACCCACGCCATCCGCATCCTGCTCGTCGACGACCACCCGATGGTCCGGGAAGGCCTGGTCGCGCGGCTGCAGGCGGTGCCGCGCTTCGAGGTGGTCGGCGAGGCGGGCCGGCGCGTCGAGGCGCTGGAACAGCTGGCGCGCACGACGCCCGATGTGGTGCTGATGGACGTGGGGTTGAAGGACGGCAACGGCATCACGCTGGGCGCCGAGATGCTGGCCGCGCAGCCCGCCATCAAATTGCTGATGTTCAGCATGTACGACAACCCCGAGTACGTGCAGCGCGCGCTGCAGGCCGGCGCGCGCGGCTATGTGTTGAAGGACGCGCCGGCGACCGAGATCGTGTCGGCCATCGACGCGGTCGCAGCGGGCGGCACCTTCCTCAGCGCGGCCGTGTCGGGGCGGCTCTTTCGCGGCCAGAGCCCGAAGCCGGTGCTGACGCCGCGCGAGAGCGAGATCCTGGCGGCGCTGGGGCGTGGCGCGTCCAGCAAGCAGATCGCGCGTGAGCTGGACTTGAGCGTTCGCACCGTCGAAGCACACCGTCAGAGCATCAAGCGCAAGCTGGAACTGGAGGGGCAGGCGGAGCTGATCCGCTATGCCGTCGAGCATGCCCGCAGCGGTGCGCCGCGTTGAGGGTTTCCCTGGCGTCGTGGGCTGCACGAAACGCTTGATCGCCCCCTGGGGGCATGCTAGAAGCTGGCACATTTCGCCGACCGTTGCGGCCTCCGGTCAGGGGCAATGAGCCCGGGCTCGAACCAGCGTCCGTTGCGGCAAACTCATCTTCACATCTGATCTGAATTGGGCGGACCATGAGTGTCACCACCGCGCAGCAACCTCGCAGGAAGCGCGCCACCTCCACCGCGCCGGTCGATGGCGCCGTGTCCGATGGCAGCGCGCCGGATTCGGGCGCTTCCCGCTCCCGCCAGATCCTGGCCGCACTGACCGCGCTGCGTGACGGCGATTTCTCGATCCGCCTGCCGAACAGCTGGGGCGACGTCGATGGGCAGATCGCGGCGGCCTTCAACCAGATCACCACCCAGGAGGCGCGCATTGCCTCCGAGGTGGCGCGGCTGAGCGCGACGGTCGGCAAGGAAGGGCGGCTCAAGCACCGCATGTCCATGCCCGGCGCGCTGGGCGGCTGGGCCGCCCAGGTGGACTCGATCAACACGCTGATGGACGACCTGGTGCGGCCGACCGCCGAGATCGCCCGCACCATCGGTGCCGTGGCCAAGGGCGACCTGGGTCAGTCCATGGAGCTGGAGGTCGATGGCCGCGAGCTCAAGGGTGAGTTCCTGCGTTCGGCGCGGCTGGTCAACACGATGATCGAGCAGCTGTCGGTGTTCACGAGCGAAGTGACTCGCGTGGCGCGCGAGGTGGGCACCGAGGGCAAGCTCGGCGGCCAGGCGCAGGTGAAGGGCGTGTCCGGCGTCTGGAAGGAACTGACCGACTCGGTCAACCAGATGGCCGGCAACCTGACGGCCCAGGTGCGCAACATCGCCGACGTGACCATCGCCGTGGCCAATGGCGACCTGTCCAAGAAGATCACGGTGGACGTGCGCGGCGAGATCCTGCAGCTCAAGGAAGCCACCAACACGATGGTGGACCAGCTGCGCTCCTTCGCGTCCGAAGTGACCCGAGTGGCCCGCGAGGTGGGCACCGACGGGCGCCTGGGCGGCCAGGCCGTCGTGCCCGGCGTGGCCGGCACCTGGAAGGACCTGACCGACTCGGTCAACGCGATGGCGACCAACCTGACGGCCCAGGTGCGCAACATCGCGACCGTGACGACGGCCGTGGCGCGCGGCGACCTGAGCCGCAAGATCACCGTGGACGTGAAGGGCGAGATCCTGGAGCTCAAGGAAACCATCAACACGATGGTGGACCAGCTCAATAGCTTCTCGTCGGAAGTGACCCGCGTGGCGCGCGAGGTGGGCACCGAGGGCAAGCTCGGCGGCCAGGCCGGCGTGCCGGGCGTGGCCGGCACCTGGAAGGACCTGACCGACAACGTCAATTCGATGGCGAGCAACCTGACCAACCAGGTGCGCAACATCGCCGACGTGGCCACGGCCGTGGCCAGCGGCGACCTGTCCAAGAAGATCACCGTGGAGGTCAAGGGCGAGATCCTGGCGCTGAAGAACACGATGAACACGATGGTCGACCAGCTCAACGGCTTCGCCGGTGAGGTCAGCCGCGTGGCGCGCGAGGTGGGCACGGACGGCAAGCTCGGCGGCCAGGCCCAGGTGCCCGGCGTGGCCGGCACCTGGAAGGACCTGACGGACAACGTCAACTTCATGGCGTCGAACCTGACGGGCCAGGTGCGCAACATCGCCGAGGTGACGACGGCCGTGGCCAACGGCGACCTGTCCAAGAAGATCACCGTGGACGTGCGCGGTGAAATCCTGGAGCTGAAGAACACTATCAACACGATGGTGGACCAGCTCGGCGGCTTCGCGTCCGAGGTGACGCGCGTGGCGCGTGAGGTGGGCACGGACGGCAAGCTGGGCGGCCAGGCCCAGGGCCGCGGCGTGGCCGGCATCTGGAAGGACCTGACCGACTCCGTCAACGCGATGGCCACCAACTTGACGGCCCAGGTGCGCAACATCGCCGACGTGACGACGGCCGTGGCCAACGGCGACCTGTCCAAGAAGATCACCGTGGACGTGCGCGGCGAGATCCTGGAGCTGAAGAACACCATCAACACGATGGTCGACCAGCTCAATGGCTTCGCCGGCGAGGTGAGCCGCGTGGCGCGCGAGGTGGGCACGGAAGGCAAGCTGGGTGGCCAGGCCCAGGTGCCCGGCGTGGCCGGCACGTGGAAGGATCTGACGGACAACGTCAACTCGATGGCGTCCAACCTGACCGGCCAGGTGCGCAACATTGCCGACGTGGCCACGGCCGTGGCGGGCGGCGACCTGTCCAAGAAGATCACCGTGGACGTGAAGGGCGAGATCCTGGAGTTGAAGAACACGCTCAACACGATGGTGGACCAGCTCAACGGCTTCGCGTCGGAAGTGAGCCGCGTCGCGCGCGAGGTGGGCACCGACGGCAAGCTCGGCGGCCAGGCCCAGGTGCCCGGCGTGGCCGGCACGTGGAAGGACCTGACCGACAACGTCAACTTCATGGCCTCCAATCTGACCGGCCAGGTGCGCAACATCGCCGACGTGGCGACGGCCGTGGCCAGTGGCGACCTGTCCAAGAAGATCACCGTGGAGGTCAAGGGCGAGATCCTGGCGCTGAAGAACACCCTCAACACGATGGTGGACCAGCTCAACGGCTTCGCCTCCGAGGTGAGCCGCGTGGCGCGCGAGGTGGGCACCGACGGCAAGCTTGGTGGCCAGGCGGCGGTGCCGGGCGTGGCCGGCACCTGGAAGGACCTGACCGACAACGTCAACTTCATGGCCTCCAACCTGACGGGCCAGGTGCGCAACATCGCCGAGGTGACGACGGCCGTGGCGAACGGCGACCTGTCCAAGAAGATCACGGTCGACGTGCGCGGCGAAATCCTGGAGCTGAAGGACACCATCAACACCATGGTCGACCAGCTCAACGCCTTCGCCGGCGAGGTGACCCGGGTGGCGCGCGAGGTGGGCACCGAGGGCAAGCTCGGCGGCCAGGCCCAGGTGCCCGGCGTGGCAGGCACGTGGAAGGACCTGACCGACAACGTCAACTCGATGGCGTCCAACCTGACGGGCCAGGTGCGCAACATTGCGGACGTGACCGTCGCCGTGGCCAACGGCGACCTGTCCAAGAAGATCACCGTCGACGTGCGCGGCGAGATCCTGCAGCTGAAGGAAACCATCAACACCATGGTGGACCAGCTGCGCGCCTTCGCTTCGGAAGTGACGCGCGTGGCCCGCGAGGTGGGCACCGAAGGCAAGCTGGGCGGCCAGGCGGCCGTGCCCGGCGTGGCCGGCGTGTGGAAGGACCTGACCGACAACGTCAATTCGATGGCGTCCAACCTGACCGGCCAGGTGCGCAACATCGCCGACGTGGCGACCGCCATCGCGCGCGGCGACCTCAGCCGCAAGATCACCGTGGACGTGCAGGGTGAGATCCTGCAGCTCAAGGAGACCATGAACACCATGGTCGAGCAGCTCGGCGCCTTCGCCTCCGAAGTGAGCCGCGTGGCGCGCGAGGTGGGCACCGAGGGCAAGCTCGGTGGCCAGGCCGGCGTGCCGGGCGTGGCGGGCACCTGGAAGGACCTGACCGACAACGTCAACTCGATGGCGTCCAACCTGACCAACCAGGTGCGCAACATCGCCGAGGTGACCATCGCCGTGGCCAACGGCGACCTGTCCAAGAAGATCACGGTCGACGTGCGCGGCGAGATCCTTCAGCTCAAGGAAACCATCAACACCATGGTGGACCAGCTGCGCGCATTCGCGTCCGAGGTCACGCGTGTGGCCCGCGAGGTGGGCACCGAAGGCCGCCTGGGCGTGCAGGCCGTGGTGCCCGGCGTGGGCGGCACCTGGAAGGACCTGACCGACTCGGTCAACACCATGGGCGCCAACCTGACCGCCCAGGTGCGCAACATCGCCGAGGTGACGACGGCCGTGGCGCGCGGCGACCTGAACCGCAAGATCACGGTGGACGTCAGCGGCGAAATCCTGGAGCTGAAGAACACCATCAACACGATGGTTGACCAGCTCAACGCCTTCGCCGGCGAGGTGACCCGCGTGGCGCGCGAGGTGGGCACCGAGGGCAAGCTGGGCGGCCAGGCCAAGGTGGCCGGCGTGGGCGGCACCTGGAAGGACCTGACCGACAACGTCAACTTCATGGCCTCCAACCTGACCGAGCAGGTGCGCGGCATCGTCAAGGTCGTGACCGCGGTGGCCAACGGCAACCTGACCCAGCGCCTCACCGTGCAGGCCAAGGGCGAGGTGGCGGCGCTGGCCGACACCATCAACAACATGACCGACACGCTGGCCACCTTTGCCGAACAGGTGACCAACGTGGCCCGCGAGGTGGGCGTGGACGGGCGCCTCGGCGGCCAGGCCCATGTGCCGGGCGCGTCCGGTACCTGGAAGGACCTAACCGGCAACGTCAACCTGCTGGCGGCCAACCTCACGACGCAGGTGCGCGCCATCGCCGAGGTCGCCACGGCCGTGACCCAGGGCAACCTGACGCGCGCCATCCAGGTGGAAGCCAAGGGCGAGGTGTCCGAGCTCAAGGACAACATCAACACGATGATCTCCAACCTGCGCGAGACGACCGAGCGCAACCGCGAGCAGGACTGGCTGAAGACCAACCTCGCCAAGTTCACCGGCATGCTGCAGGGCCAGCGCGAGCTGCAGACCGTCAGCCAAATGCTGCTGACCGAGTTGACGCCGCTGGTGCAGGCCCACCAGGGCACCATCTACCACCTGGCCGGCGCGGTGCCCGGCGCGGACGGCGAGGAGCATTCGCGCCTGCGTCTGCTGGCCAGCTACGCGCAGTCGGGCGCCCTGAAACTGGCGCCTACGATCGCGCTCGGCGAAGGCCTGGTCGGCCAGTGCGCGCTGGAGAAGCGCAGCATCCTGCTGGCCGACATCTCGGCGGACTTCGTCGCCATCTCGTCCAGCCTGGGCAGCGCCCAGCGCGTCAGCGTCATCGTGCTGCCGGTGCTGTTCGAGGGCCAGACCAAGGCCGTCATCGAGCTGGCCACGCTGCAGCACTTCAGCGGCGGCTCGCTCGCCTTCCTCGAACTGCTGACGCAGAGCATCGGCGCGGTGTTCAACACCATCGAGGCGACGATGCGAACCGAGGCGCTGCTGGCCCAGTCGCAGCAGCTGACGGTGGAGCTGCAGTCGCGCCAGAGCGAGCTGCAGGAGACCAACGAGCAGCTCGGCACCAAGGCCCGCCTGCTGGCCGAGCAGAACGAGGAAGTGGAGCGCAAGAACACCGAAGTCGAGCAGGCCCGCCACGCGCTGGAAGACAAGGCCGCCGAGCTGGCGCTGACGTCCAAGTACAAGTCCGAGTTCCTGGCCAACATGTCGCACGAACTGCGCACGCCGCTGAACTCCATCCTGATCCTGAGCCAGCAGCTGGCGAGCAACAACGACGGCAACCTTAGCCCGAAGCAGGTCGAGTTCTCGCGCAACATCAACTCATCCGGCTCGGACCTGCTGCACCTGATCAACGACATCCTGGACCTGTCCAAGATCGAGTCCGGCACCGTCACCGTGGAGATCGAGGACATCGCCTTCGCCTCCCTGCGCGACAACATCGACCGCAACTTCCGGCACGTGGCCGAGGCCAAGAACCTGCCGCTGCGGCTGCTGTTCGCGGACGACCTGCCGCGCAGCATGGAGAGCGACGCCAAGCGCCTGCAGCAGATCCTGAAGAACCTGCTGTCCAACGCGGTGAAGTTCACGGCCATGGGTCACGTTGAACTGCGCGTCAGCCTGGCGCGTGAGGGCTGGAGCAACGAGCATCCCGTACTGTCCAAGGCGCCGCATGTGCTGGCCTTCGCCGTGGAGGACACCGGCATCGGCGTGGCGCCCGAGAAGCAGCGCCTGATCTTCGAGGCCTTCCAGCAGGCCGACGCCGGCACCTCGCGCAAGTACGGCGGTACGGGCCTCGGCCTGGCCATCAGCCGCGAGCTGGCGGCGCTGCTGGGCGGCGAGATCCGCCTGGCCAGCGTGCATGGCCACGGCAGCACCTTCACGCTCTTCCTGCCGCTGCATTTCGCCGGCGCCGACAGCGCCCGCATGGCGCCCATTCCCGAGCACAGCCGCCAGCTCGCGGCGCTGCGCGGCAGCGTGCCGCTGGTGCGCGAGACCCAGGTGCCCGACGACCGCGACGCCATCGTCGAAGGCGACTCGGTGCTGCTCATCATCGAGGACGACCCGCACTACGCCCGCATCGTGCTGGGCCTGGCGCGCGACCGCGGCTTCAAGGGCCTGGTGGCGCTCAAGGGCAGCCTGGGGCTGGAGCTGGCGCGGCGCTTCAAGCCCACCGCCGTGTCGCTGGACATCTTCCTGCCCGACATGCTCGGTTGGACGGTGCTGAACCAGCTCAAGCTCGATCCGCTGACGCGCCACATCCCCGTGCAGATCTTCAGCGTCGCCGAGGAGGACCGCAATCACGGCCTGGCCCACGGCGCCTTTTCCTACGTCGTGAAGTCGTCCACCAGCGAGGAGATGGAGGCGGCGCTGGACCGCATCCGCGATTTCACGGTGCCCCGCACGCGCCGGCTGCTCGTCATCGAGGACAACGACATCGAGCGCCAGGCCATCGTCGAGTTGCTGAACCACGACGACATCGAGCTGGTGGCCGTGGGCACCGGTGCCGAGGCGCTGCAGGCGCTGCATGAGCAGACCTTCGACTGCATCGTGCTCGACCTGCGCCTGCCCGACGTCAGCGGCTTCGGGCTGCTGGAGCAGTTGCATGGCGATCCCTCGCTGGCCGCCGTGCCGGTCGTCGTCTTCACCGGCAAGGATCTTTCGGGCGCCGAGCAGAAGCAGCTGCGCGCGCTTGCCAAGAGCGTGGTGCTGAAGGACGTGCAAAGCCCCGAGCGGCTGCTGGACGAGACGGCGCTCTTCCTGCACCGTGTCGTCACCGAGCTGCCGCAGGACAAGCAGGACATCCTGCTGCGCCTGCACGGTGCCTCCGAGATGCTGCGCGGCCGCCGCGTGCTGGTCGTGGACGACGACGCCCGCAACATCTTTGCGCTGACCACGCTGCTGGAGAATCAGGAGATGCAGGTGCTGACCGCCACCAGCGGGCGAGCGGCCATCGAGATCGTCCAGCACACCCCCGACCTTGACTTGGTGCTGATGGACATCATGATGCCGGACATGGACGGCTACGAAACCATGCGCGAGATCCGTTCCCATGCCGAGTTCCGCAACCTGCCCATGCTGGCGCTGACGGCCAAGGCCATGAAGGGCGACCGCGAGAAATGCCTGGAGGCCGGCGCCAGCGACTACATCTCCAAGCCCGTGAACACGGCGCAGCTGCTGTCGCTGATGCGTGTCTGGCTGTACCGGTAATGACGATGTCCGCGACCGAGACGCTGCTGCCAACGGATGTGGATGAACTCACCAACATCCTGATCGTCGACGACGAACCGGCCAACCTGCTGGTGCTGGAGAGCGTGCTCAACGACCCGAGCTACCGCATCGTGCGCGCGCTGTCGGCCGACCAGGCGCTGCTGGCCTTGATGGCACAGGAGTTCGCCGTCATGGTGCTGGACATCCAGCTGCCCGACATGAACGGCATCGAGCTTGCGCAGATGATAAAGGAGCGCAAGCGCAACGCCCACCTGCCCATCATCTTCCTGACGGCCTATTTCGATCAGGACCAATACCGCCTGCAGGGCTATGGCTCGGGTGCCGTGGACTACCTGCACAAGCCGGTAAACCCGGCGGTGCTGCGCTCCAAGGTGTCCGTGTTCGCGGAGTTGGACCGCAAGAGCCGCCAGATCCAGCGCACCAACCTCGCGCTGCTGGCCGAGGTGGAGGAGCGCCGCCGCGCCGAAGAGCGCTTGCGCGATCTGAACGAGACGCTGGAGCGCCGCGTCACCGAGCGCACCGAAGCCTTGCTCAACGCCGACCGGCGGCTGCAGGCAATGATGAGCAGCATCACCGACGGCTTGCTGCTCGTCGAACCCGACGGGCGCATCGGCTACGTCAACGAGCAGGGCGCGCGCCTGCTGGGCCGGCGTGCCAGCGAACTGACCGGCCGGCACCGCACCGAGGTGTTCGGTGCCGGCGAGTTCGAGGCCGGGTTCGAGAGCGCCGTGGCCGGCGGCCAGGCCGTGTCCTTCGAAGCCATGGCCAGGGGCACGGGAGAGCGCTGGCTGCAATGCCATTGCTATCCGTCGGAAGAGGGCTTGTCCGTCTACTTCCACGACATCACCGACCGCCGCGAGCTGCAGTTTCGCCGCGAGCAGTTGCTGGCCGCCGAGCAGGCCGCGCGCAGCGCCGCCGACCATGCCGCCCGGGCCAAGGAGGAGTTCCTCGCCGCCATCAGCCACGAGCTGCGCACGCCGCTGGCCGCCATCATCGGCTGGGTCAATGTGCTGACCCATCCTGGCGCCGATTCGGGCATGTGGCAGCGCGGCATCCAGGCCATCGCGCGCAATGCACAGGCGCAGTCCGTGCTGGTCGACGACCTGCTGGAGATGAACCGCATCGTCGCCGGCAAGCAGCTGATGAACGTCGAGCGCGTCGACCTCAATGCCATCGTCGCCGGCGCGGCCGACACCGCGCGGCCCACCGCACAGACGCGCCAGCTCGACATCGTGCTGAAGAGGGCGCCCGAACCGGCCGAGGTGTTCGGCGACGCGGGGCGGCTCACGCAGATCGTCATGAACCTCATCACCAACGCGATGAAGTTCACGCCTGCCGGTGGCACCATCACCCTGGCCACGACCGTGACGGGCGACGTCGTCGAAGTGGACATCAGCGACAACGGCCAGGGCATCGCGTCGGACTTCCTGCCGCGCCTCTTCGACCGCTTCAGCCAGGCCGACGGCACCGCATCCAGCGTGCATGGCGGCCTGGGCCTGGGCCTGTCCATCGTCAAGAACCTCGTCGAACTGCACGGCGGCGAGGTTTCGGCGCACAGCGACGGGCGCGGCCAGGGGGCCGTGTTCAGCCTGCGCTTCCCGCGCGCCGGCGAAGAATCGCAACCGCCGCCCGTAGAGAGCGCTGAACCGGACGGCGGCGGCGTCGAGCCCTCCATCGAGGGCGTGCGCGTGCTGATGGTCGACGACCATGCCGACGTGCTGGAGGCACAGGCCAGGCTGCTGTCCGAGCGCGGCGCCGAGGTCGTCACCGCCGAATCGGCCGAAGCCGCCATCGCATTGCTACGCGAGCAGCGCTTCGATGTGCTGCTGAGCGATCTCGGCATGCCCGGCATGGGTGGCTACGACCTCATCCGCCACGTGCGCGGCCATCTCAAGTTCAGCGCCGACGACCTTCCCGCGGCGGCCGTCACCGCCTATGTGCGCGCGGCCGACCAAGAAGCCGCGCTCAATGCCGGCTTCCAGCGCTGCCTGCACAAGGCGGTGTCACCGCGCATGTTGGCCCGCACGGTCGCCGAACTCGCGCAGTCGCGCCGGCCGGCCGCGGCCGAGTCCGCCGAGGCCACGCCGGTGCTGCGGGCGCTTTTCGTCGAAGACAACGCCGAACTTCGCGAGCAGATCGCCTGGCTGCTGGAGGAAGACGGCATGCAGCTCGAGACCTGCGCCACGGCCGAGGAGGCCCTCGCGACCTATCGGCCCGACAAGTTCGATCTCGTCGTGACCGACGTCAGCCTGCCCGAGATGTCCGGCGTCGACCTGGCCCGCATCATCCTGCGCGACGTGCCGGACGCCTGGGTGGTGTTCTCCTCGGGCTATGCGATGGGCGACGTCCTGGCCAGCTTCGGCCCCAACGTGCGTGCGCTGCTCAAGCCCTTCGAGTTTCAGGACATCCAGCGCCTGACCCAGGAAATCCGCGCGCGCATGAAGAGCCGGCTGGTGTCGCAGCAATGAAGCGGCGCACGGCCGTCTTTCCCTTCAGGAAGCGCAGCTCGGGGCAGCTGGTGCGCATCGCGCTGCGCGGATGGGGCGGCGACCGGTGCTGGCGGGCGATCCCTGAGTTGCAGATGCGTGGGTCGCCGGAGACGCTGAAGCTGGCTCAATCGTTGGCCGGCAGTTCGAGTTGGAGGCGGCGCGCCCTGGGCCTGTATATCGCCTCCCAGCTGCGGCAGCGATCACCTGACGCTCGTTTCGGCAGCGTCGAGTTCGCCGTGGAAGAAACCCAGCGACTGCTGCTCGCCGGGCTTCATGATCGGCATGTGGAGGTCGTCCGCGCGGCGGTCTCGGGACTCGGCCATAGACCGCATGCCGCAGCACTGGCTGATCTTGTACGGCTGGCAGACCACTCGGACACGGACTTGCGCCAGGATGTCGCCGTGGTTCTCGGGCACTATCCCGAGCCCCATGCCATCACGGCCTTGCTGCGGCTGGCCCGTGACGCGGACGACGACACGCGCGACTGGGCCACCTTCGGCCTGGGGAGCATGCAGGAGGCGGATACACCGGATATCCGGGCGCTGCTGTGGCAGAACCTGAGGGATCCCAATCCCGCCGTGCAGAACGAGGCACTCATTGGGCTGGCGGAGCGAGGCGATGCGAGAGCACTCGAGCACCTGCTCGCCCACCTCGACGATGACTGTCGAGTTTATGAACTCGAGGCCGCTGAGAAACTTGCCGATCCGCGCCTGTTGGCTGCGCTGCAAGCCTTGTGGGTTGGCGCGGGGAGGGACTCCGGCGTGAATGGCAGCTGGCTGGGTGCCCTGTGCGCGGCCATCGAGGCCTGCGGCGCGGCGCCTGTTGGCGCCTGACCTCAGTGGCCGCGGTGCGGGCCGTAGCCGTCGCGGTCGTGATCCCAGCGCTGGCCATAGTCGCGGTGCTCATGGCGTTCGTGCTCCCAACGATCGCCGCGGCCTTCCCAGCGGTGGTCACGGTAGTAGGTCTCGTACACGACTCGCGGCGGCGGCGCGTAATAGACATCACGTTCGACATACCTGGGCGCGGGCGCGTACACCACGGGCGCCGGGGCGTAGTAAACCGGTGCCGGTTCCGGCGCGTAATAACGCGGCCCGTCGGACACGGCGATACCCGCAACCGGCAGGCTGATGCCGATGGACCAGTGCGTCCCGGCGTGGGCGGCCGTGGCGCCAAACAGGGCGGCGCCGGCAACGAGGGCAGCAAGGGTGTGACGAAGCATGACGGACCTCCTACATAGCCAAACAGCTGGCTTGCGATGCCTGAACAACGCGAGGCCGCGCCGGACGTTGACTCTGCGGGGCAGGCATTCGTAAGCGGGTGTGATGGGAAGGATTCCCGGGTTGACCCTTAGGTAATGCCGCGTGGCCGGCCCGCGTGGCTTGACCGATGCCCCGCGGGCGGCCAATTCCGACACTGCCTGCACGGCAGCGCCCCCGTGTCGAGGGTCGCGCCGCAACGGAGACAAGCTCATGCAGAACCTGCGCCGCCACCTCGCCTGGGCGGGTGTCGCGATCCTGGGTGCCGGGTCCCTCGCCACCGTGGCCCTCAGCCGCGGCGAGACGATCAGCGCGCTCTGGGTCGTCGCCGCCGCGCTGTGCACCTACCTGATCGCCTATCGCTACTACAGCCTCTTCATCGCCGAGCGTGTGCTGGGGCTGGACGCCACGCGCCAGACGCCGGCCTGGAAGTACAACGACGGCCTGGACTTCGTGCCCACCAACAAGCACGTTCTCTACGGCCACCATTTCGCGGCCATTGCCGGCGCCGGCCCGCTGGTCGGCCCGGTGCTGGCGGCGCAAATGGGCTATCTGCCAGGGCTGCTGTGGATCCTGGCCGGCGTCGTCTTCGCCGGCGCTGTGCAGGACTTCATCGTGCTGTTCATCTCGACGCGCCGCGATGGCCGCTCGCTCGGCGATCTCATCAAGCAGGAGATGGGCACGGTGCCGGGGCTGATCGCGCTGTTCGGCGCCTTCATGATCATGATCATCATCCTGGCGGTGCTGGCGCTGATCGTCGTGAAGGCGCTGGCCGATTCCCCCTGGGGCCTGTTCACGGTGGCGGCGACCATCCCGGTCGCGCTCTTCATGGGCGTCTACCTGCGCTTCATCCGCCCAGGCCGCATCGGCGAGGTGTCGGTCATCGGCTTCGTGCTGCTGATGGCCGCCGTCTTCGGCGGCCAGGCGGTCAGCGAGAGCGCCGCGCTCGCGCCGCTCTTCACGCTGACGCCGACGACGCTGGTGGGCCTGCTGATCGGCTACGGCTTCGTCGCCGCCTGCATTCCGGTATGGCTGCTGCTGGCGCCGCGCGACTACCTCAGCACCTTCCTGAAGATCGGCACCATCATCGCGCTGGCCATCGGCATCGTCATCGTCGCGCCGCCGCTGAAGATGCCGGCGCTGACGCAGTTCGCCACGGGCAACGGCCCCGTGTGGGCCGGCAGTCTCTTCCCCTTCCTGTTCATCACCATCGCCTGCGGCGCGGTGTCGGGCTTTCACGCGCTGATCTCGTCGGGCACGACGCCGAAGCTGCTGGAGAACGAGACGCATGCCCGCTACATCGGCTACGGCGGCATGCTGGCCGAGAGCTTCGTCGCGGTGATGGCGCTGGTGGCGGCCTCCTGCATCGAGCCCGGCGTCTATTTCGCGATGAACAGTCCGGCCGCGGTCGTCGGCAAGGACGCGGCCACGGTCGCGCAGACGCTGTCCACCTGGGGTTTCGTCGTCACGCCCGACATGCTCACGCAGGCCGCGGCCGACGTCGGCGAGAAGACCATCCTGGCCCGTGCCGGCGGCGCGCCGACGCTGGCGGTGGGCATGGCGCAGATCCTGCACCAGGTCGTCGGTGGCAAGGCGCTGATGGCCTTCTGGTACCACTTCGCCATCCTGTTCGAGGCGCTGTTCATCCTGACCGCCGTGGACGCCGGCACACGCGCCGGCCGCTTCATGCTGCAGGACCTGCTGGGCAGCTTCGTGCCCTCGCTCAAGCGCACCGAGTCCTGGGTGGCCAACCTCGTCGCCACCGGCTTGTGTGTCGGCGCCTGGGGCTACTTCCTGTATCAGGGTGTCGTCGACCCGCTGGGCGGCATCAACACGCTGTGGCCGCTGTTCGGCATCGCCAACCAGATGCTGGCCGCCGTGGCGCTGCTGCTGGGCACGGTCGTCATCTTCAAGATGAAGAAGGACCGCTACGCCTGGGTCACGGCCCTGCCGGCCGCCTGGCTGCTGGCCTGCACGATGACGGCGGGCTGGCTGAAGATCTTCGCGGCCGACGCCAAGCTCGGCTTCCTGGCCCACGCCGACAAGTACGCCGCGGCGATTGCCGAGGGCAAGGTACTGGCGCCGGCCAAGTCACTAGCCGCGATGGAACGCGTCGTCTTCAACGACCGACTGGACGCGGCGCTGTGCGCGCTCTTCATGGGCGTGGTGCTGAGCGTGCTGGTCTACAGCGTCAAGACCATCCTCGCCGCCCGGCGCAGCCGGCAGGCCACGGCGCAGGAGACGCGCTTCGTGCCGTTGGCGCCCGCCCATGCTTGAGCGCGGGGACCTGGCCCGCGCGGGTCGCTACCTCACACAAAGCCTGCGCCTGATGGTGGGCGTGCCGGACTACGGCAGCTACCTGGCCCACCATCAGGCCACGCACCCGGAGCGGGCGGCGATGAGCTACGAAGAGTTCTTCAGGGAGCGGCAGGCGGCGCGCTACAGCGCGCGCGTCGGCAAGTGCTGCTGAGGTAAAAGGCCGGCCATGCCGGTTGCGAACGATGATGCCTTGCCCGAAGGCTTTCGCCTTCTCCCAGGCCTGCTGGCGCCCGAGCGGTGGCAGGCGCTGACCGCCGAGCTGGCGACATTGCCACCTGGAGCGGCCGGGCAGCGTGAACTGCTGGAGCAACCCTGGTGCCGGGCGCTGGCAGGGTGGCTGAGAGGACTGCCGCAGTTGCACGGCCTGTTGCCGACAGATGCCGTGGCCGTGCAATGCACGCTGTTCGAGAAGTCATCAGATCGCAACTGGTTGGTTGCTCCACATCAGGATCTCGCCATCCCCGTGGCTCGGCGCGTCGAGCACGCGAGTCTGGGCGGCTGGTCCGTGAAGGCCGGTCGTTTCTACGTTCTGGCGCCGGCCGGTCGTTTCTACGTTCTGGCGCCGGTCGAGGTGCTGGAGCAGACCTTGGCCGTGCGCCTACACCTGGACGACGCCACTGAGGCTGATGGCGGGTTGCGCTTTGTGCCGGGCTCGCATCGTGCAGGGGTTCTCGACGATGCGGCTGTGCGCGAATGGCGTGGCAGGCAGGGCGAGATCGCCGCAGAGGCGCGCGCGGGCGACGCGTTGCTGATGCGGCCATTGGTACTGCACGCCTCCAGCAAGGCCAGGGCGAACGGGCGGCGACGTGTGCTGCACTTCCTCTTCGGGCCGCCCGAGCTGCCTTGTGGCTTGCGCTGGGCCATCGCGGCCTGAGGCCTCACAGCGTCGTGCTGCGCTTCCTCGCCATCGGCGGGTTCTTGCCAAAGTACTTGGCGATGCCCGACGCCAGCGCGTCGACCAGCTGGTCCTGGTAGTCCGGGTCGCGCAGCTTCTTCTCTTCCTCGGGGTTGGAGATGAAGGCCGTCTCGACCAGGATGCTCGGGATGTCCGGCGCCTTCAGCACCGCGAAGCCGGCCTGCTCGACCTTGGCCTTGTGCAGCTTGCCGACGCGGCCGATCTGGCCCAGCACCTCGCTGCCGAGCTTGAGGCTGTCCTTGATCTGCGCCGTCGTGCTCATGTCAAGCAGCGCGCGCAGCACATTGGCATCCTTGGTGGCCGCGCCGACGTTGACACCGCCGACCATGTCGGCCGCGTTCTCACGGTTGGCCATCCAGCGCGCGGCGGCGCTGGTGGCGGCGCCGTCGCTCAGCACGAACACCGAGGCGCCCTTGGCCTGCGGCGTGAAAAAGGCATCGGCATGGATGGAGACGAACAGGTCAGCCTGCACGCGCCGGGCCTTGCGCACGCGTTCCTGCAGGGGCACGAAGAAGTCGGCGTCGCGCGTCATCAGCACGCGGATGTTGGGATTGGTCTGCAGTCGCTCGCGCAACTTCATGCCGACCGCCAGCACGACGTCCTTCTCGCGCAGTCCCGAGGGGCCGACGGCGCCCGGGTCCTCGCCGCCGTGGCCGGGGTCCAGCGCGATGACGATGAGGCGGTCCATGGATCCGGCCGGCGGCTTGGGCTCGGGCGGCGGCGCCGGCTTGGACGCGGCGGCGACCGGCGGCGTCGCTGGGGTCTGGACCACCGGTGGCGGTGAAGGCAGGGGCGCGGGTCGCTCGATCTTCTGGATCAGCTCTTCCAGTGCGTCATTGACCGCGCTGGCCGCGGCTTCGGCACGGCGCGCCGCGGCGGGGGCCTTGTCGTGCTCGCGGGCCAAGGCGAGCAGCGGATCGGCTTCGACCTTGGGATAGAGGTCGAAGACGAGGCGGTGCTTGTAGGCGGCCACCGGCGTCAGCGTGAAGATCTGCGGCGCCACGCGCTGCTTCAGGTCCAGCACGATGCGCACGACGGTGGGCGTGTTCTGGCCCACGCGCACGCCGGCGATGTAGGGGTCGTCTGCCTTCACCTTGCCGATCAGCTCGCGCAGGTCCGGGCTCAGCTCCAGGCCTTCGACGTCGATGACGAGGCGGTGCGGAGATTCGACGAGGAAGTGCTTGGCCGCCAGCGCCTGGTCAGACTCGATCGTCACGCGGGTGTAGTCCGCCGCAGGCCAGACGCGCACGGCGACGATGCTCGCCTGGCCAGGCGACGTCGGCGCGGCCAGCGTGTCCGGCGCCTTCAGCAGCAGCGCGAGCAGGCCGAGCGATTCGCGGCGCTTCATGCCAGGGCTCCGACGAGGCGGGCATCACCGACGGCGCGCACGCGGCGGCTGCCGTCGTTGGCGATGTCGATGAACAGCTGCAGGTCGGCCGGCGGCAACTGGCCCGCGGCCTTCTCGGGCCATTCGCAGAGCTTGAGGCCCGGTGCGGCGAAGACGTCGCGAAAGCCGGCGTCTTCCCACTCGCGCGGGTCGCCGAAGCGATAGAAGTCGAAATGGCTCGCGGTGCCGCCTCCTGCAGAGTCGGGCAGCTCGTAGGCCTCCAGGACAGCGTAGCTCGGGCTCTTGATGCGGCCCTGCACGCCGAGGGCACGCAGCAGCAGGCGCACGAAGGTCGTCTTGCCGGCACCCAGCGGGCCGTGCAGTTCGATGAGGGCGTTGGGGGAGGGGAGCAGCGCCGCCGCGAGCGCTTGAGCGGTGGCTTGAGCCGCGGCCTCGTCGGGCCATCGGAGCTGGGTTTCTAGAATCGCAGACAAATGCAAGAGGTCCCGTCCACTGTCGATGCCGCGCTGTTGGAGCGTTTGCGCGGCTGGGCGCATGAGCTGGGATTCTCACAGATCGCCGTCGCCGACGTGGATCTCAGCAGCGCCGAGCCGGGCCTGCAGGCCTGGCTGGACGCCGGCCACCACGGCCGCATGCACTACATGGCCGCGCACGGCCTCAAGCGCGCGCGGCCGGCTGAGCTGGTGCCGGGCACGCTGCGCGTCATCACGGCGCGCATGGACTATCTGCCGCAGGGCACGGAGCCGGGCTGGCAGGCCGTCGAATGGGCGGGCCTGGCGACGCCGGAGCAGGCGCAGATCTCCCTCTACGCCCGTGGCCGCGACTATCACAAGGTGTTGCGCCAGCGCCTGCAAAGGTTGGCCGAGCGGCTGCAGCAGGAGGTCGGGCCGCGCGGCTATCGCGTCTTCACCGACTCGGCGCCGGTGCTGGAGGTGGAGCTGGCCACGCGCTCGGGCCTGGGCTGGCGTGGCAAGCACACGCTCAACATCCACCGCGACGCCGGCTCGATGTTCTTCCTCGGCGAGCTCTTCATCGACCTGGACCTGCCGCTCACGGAGGTCGTCAGCGCCCATTGCGGCGAATGCCGCGCCTGCATCGACGTCTGCCCGACGGCCGCGATCACGGCACCCTACCGCGTCGACGCCCGGCGTTGCATCTCCTACCTGACCATCGAGCACGACGGTGTCATTCCCCTGGAGCTGCGTCCCATGATGGGCAACCGCATCTACGGTTGCGACGACTGCCAGCTCGCCTGTCCGTGGAACAAGTTCGCCCAAGCCGCCGTGCTGGCCGATTTCGATGTGCGCCCGGGCATGGCGGGCGCGCCGATTGCCGCGCTGCTGGCGTGGGACGAGGCCGAATTCCTGCGCCGCACCGAGGGCTCGGCCATCCGCCGCATCGGCTTCGAGCGCTGGCAGCGCAACCTGGCCGTGGCGGCGGGCAATGCGTTGCGTGCGCGTGACGACGTTGCCCTGCGCACCGCCTTGCATGCGGCCGGGCAGGGCGCCAGCGCGGTGGTGGCCGAGCACGTGATGTGGGCCCTGTCCGCGCCAGCGACCTCGGCCGCGTTATCGTCAGAACCGCCTTCCGTTGGAGCCGTTGCATGAGCCTGTTGTCGATCCGCCGCCGCGCCGCCGTCCTGGCCTTGGCCGCCGCGTCATCCCTGCCTGCCCAGGCGCTGAGTTACGAAGGCCAGGACTTTCCCGACACGCTGCAACTGGACGGCAGCACGCTGCAGCTCAACGGCGTCGGTGCCAAGGTGTTCGTCATGCGTTATTCGGCATATCTGGGCGCGCTCTATCTGCCCCACAAGGCCGGCACGCCGGAGGCGATCTTTGCGCAGGCCGGCCCCAAGCGCATGGAGCTGCGCATCACCATCCCCTTCGTCAAGGACGTGTCCACGCAGGAGTTCGTCAAGGCCATCGACAAGGGCGTGCAGCGCAACTGCACCGACGCCGAGAAGGCCGCGGTGGCCGAGCGTGTGAAGCAGTTCAACGCGACCATCTCGGAGGTAGGCCGCGTGAAGAAGGGCGACGTGCTGCACATCGACTACCTGCCGGCCCAGGGAGGCACGGTGCTGACCGTCAACGGCAAGGTCTGGGGCAAGCCCGTCGAGGGGCAGGACTTCTACACAGCCTTTCTGAAGGTCTTCATTGGCGAAAAGAACAGCGATGCGCGCCTGCGCGCCGGCCTGCTGGGCCAGCCGGGCTAGCATCGATCCACCAAAACCAAGGAGACCGACCTCATGCAACGCCGTTCCGTCCTGCAAGCCGCCGCACTGAGTGGCCTTTCTCCGCTGGCCTGGGCCGATGGCTATCCGAGCAAGCCGGTGCGCCTGATCGTGCCGTTCGCGCCCGGCGGCACGACGGACATCATTGCCCGCATCGTGTCGGAGCGCATGCCGCAGGTGCTGGGCCAGACCATGCTGGTGGACAACAAGGCCGGCGGCGGCGGCACGGTGGGCGCGACCGAGATCGCACGCTCCGCGCCCGACGGCTACACGCTGGGCATGGCGACGGTGTCGACGACGGCGGCCAATCCGGCCATCAACCCGAGAATCGCCTACAACCCGCTGACGGACTTCACGCCCATCATCAACGTCGCGGCGACGCCCAACGTCATCGCCGTGCACCCGAGCTTCCCGGCGCGCGACTACAAGGGCTTCCTGGCCGAGCTCAAGAAGAACCCGGCCAAGCACAGCTACGCGACCTCGGGCACCGGCGGCATCGGCCATCTGCAGATGGAGCTCTACAAGACGCTGGCCGGCGTCTTCGTGCTGCACATCCCCTACCGCGGCGCGGGCCCGGCGTTGAACGACACGGTGGCCGGCCAGGTGCCGATGATCTTCGACAACCTGCCGTCGGCCTTGCCCTTCATCCGCGACGGCCGCCTCATCCCCATCGTCGTCGCCGCGCCGCAGCGGCTGGCGGCCCTGCCCAATGTGCCGACCTTCAAGGAAATCGGCCTGGAGCCCGTCAATCGCATGGCCTATTACGGCATCCATGGCCCCAAGGGCCTGCCGCGCGAGGTCGTCGACAAGGTGCACGCGGCGATGAAGAAGGCCGTGGAGATTCCCGACGTGAAGAAGCGCATCGAGGACACGGGCTCGCTGATCCTGGCCAACACGCCGGAGCAGTTCGCGGCACAGATCGCGGCCGAGTTCGAGGTCTACAAGAAGGTCGTCGCAGCACAGAAGCTCAAGCTTGATTGACGTAGTGCCCCTCGTCCAAGGAGTACCTTGGCCGGTCCCCCCGGGGGACGGCGATGCTTGCCGGATCGACCGGCAAGCACATCGCCCAGGCGGGCCGGCTTGGGAGCGGCCCGGCGCTCGGCCCGAATGCCGAATGCGCCATGACCGTTGACCCTGGTATTGAGAGCTTCATCGAGGCGCTCTGGCTGGAAGACGGCCTGAGCAGCAACACCCAGCAGGCCTATCGGCGCGACCTGTCTGCACTGGCCGCCTGGCTGGCGCCGGCGTCGCTGGATGCGTGCAGCGAGGCCAGGCTGTTCGAGTACGCCGTCGCCAAGCCGGCGGGCAAGGCGACCAGCGCGAACCGGCGGTTGTCGGTCTTCAAACGCTACTTCCGCTGGGCGCTGCGCGAGGGCCGCATCCAGGCCGACCCGACGCTCAAGCTGACCGCCGCCCGGCAGCCGCTGCGCGTGCCCAAGCTGCTCAGCGAGGCCCAGGTGTCGGCCCTGCTGGACGCACCGGACGTCAACACGCCGCTGGGCCTGCGCGACCGCGCGATGCTGGAGCTGATGTACGCCAGCGGCCTTCGCGTGAGCGAGCTGGTCACGCTGAAGAGCGCCCACGTCGCTTTCAAGGACGCCGTGTTGCATGTGACCGGCAAGGGCAGCAAGTCCCGCCTCGTGCCTTTCGGCGAGCATGCGGGCGACTGGATGGCGCGCTACCTGCGCGAAGCTCGCGCCGAGATCCTGGCCGGACAGAGCAGCGACGACCTCTTCGTCACGGCCCGCGGTGCCGGCATGACGCGGCAGATGTTCTGGACTTTGATCAAGCGACATGCACTTGCAGCCGGCATCACCGTGCCGCTGTCGCCGCATACGCTGCGACACGCCTTTGCCACCCACCTGCTCAACCATGGTGCGGATCTGCGCGCGGTACAGCTGCTTTTGGGGCATGCCGACCTGTCGACGACGCAGATCTACACCCATGTGGCGCGTGAACGCCTCAAGGCGCTGCACGCCGAGCATCACCCGCGCGGCTGAGCGCTGTCGCGCGAAGGACAGGGCTTCGGGTTGCCCCGAAGCTTCGATCGTTTCATTGGTATCAAACCTGTCGGGGAGCCACAACACCGGCCCGCGTGGCCTGTCTGGCTGGGGGCAAACTCCCCGGCCATTACAGACCTTCACGGAGTTTTCATGTCCGCTCACCGCCTACTGCCCGTCGCGGTCGCCGCCCTCAGCCTCTTCGGCACCGCCGCCGCCCTGGCGCAGGACGCCAACAACCTGGAGCGCGTGACCGTCATCGGTTCGCGCAAGTCCCTGCCCGCGGCGTCCAGCACCGACACGCTGGTGCCCGTCGACATCTACTCGATGAGCAAGGCGACCGAGGGCGGTGGTCAATTCGACCTGGCGCAGACGCTGCAATACCTGTCACCGTCCTTCAACTCCACGCGCCAGACCGGCGCGGACGGCGCTGACTTGATCGACTCCGCCGCGCTGCGCGGCCTGGGCTCGGACCAGACGCTGGTACTGGTCAACGGCAAGCGCCGCCACACCGTGGCTCTCGTCAACCTGTTCGGTGCCCGCAACCGCGGCGCGACGGGCACGGACATGAACTCCCTGCCGCTGCTGGCCATTGACAACGTGCAGGTGCTGCGCGATGGCGCGGCGGCCCAGTACGGTTCGGACGCCATTGCCGGCGTCATCAACATTCAGCTCAAGAAGAAGGCCGGCTGCGAGGCCGTGGCCGGCTACGGCCAATACTCGGCGGGTGACGGCAAGAACTGGCTCGCGTCGGCCTACTGCGGCGTGAAGCTCGGCGGTGGCACGCTGGGCATCACCGGTGAGTGGCAGGACCGCGGCCGCTCCAGCCGTTCGCGCGCCGAAGACCTGCCGCGCATCATTGGCGACACCAAGGTCCAGAACAAGACGGTCTACCTGAACGGCGAGTTCCCGCTGACGTCGGACAGCAAGCTCTACGTGACCGCCGGCGCACAGAACCGCGATGCATCCTCCGCCGCCTTCGCCCGTGGCGGCGTGGGTTCGGACGACATCCCCTCGCGCAACTCCGAGGCGATGTACCCGGATGGCTTCGTGCCCTTCATCAACGGCAAGGTCGAAGACCGCTACATGATCCTCGGCTGGAAGTCGTCATTCGCCGGCTGGGACACGGACCTGTCGCAGACCTATGGCTCCAACAAGCTGCGCTACAACATCAGCCACACGCTGAACGCGTCCATCGCCAACAAGGACCTGCTGGCCGGCGGCAAGGGCATCAGCCCGACGAGCTTTGATGCCGGCGGCTTCGGCTTTGACCAGCTGACGAGCAACTTCGACGTCAGCCGTTTCTTCCCGGAACTGCTGGGCGGCAGCAACATTGCCTTCGGCGCTGAGTACCGCCGCGAGAAGTACAACATCCTCGCCGGCGAGCTGGGCTCGTACAACGATGCCGACGGCGTGGGCTTTGGCGGCAACGCCGGCAGCCAGGGCTTCCCGGGCTTCCAGCCCTCGGACGCCACCAACCGCAGTCGTAACAGTCAGGCGCTCTACGTCGACTGGGAAGCCAACCTGACGCCGGCACTCACCGTGGACGCCGCCCTGCGCGGCGAGCACTACAGCGACTTCGGCTCCACGACGACGGCCAAGCTGGCCGCCAGCTACAAGATCAGCAACGCGTTCCTGCTGCGCGGCGCGGCCAGCACGGGCTTCCGCGCGCCCAGCCTGCAACAGCTCTACTTCTCGTCCACCTTCACCGACTTCATCAGCGGCAAACCGCTGGACGTCGTGCTGGCGCCCAATGGCAGCGCCATCGCCAACGCGGCCGGCGTGCCAACGCTGAAGCAGGAGAAGTCCAAGAACTACACGCTGGGCTTCACGGTCAAGCCGAGCGCCGACACCGCGTTCACGGCCGACCTCTACGAAATCAAGATCAAGGACCGCATCGTGCTGTCGGGTCGTTTCGACGCCGACAACTACCCGGCCCTGGGCACCATCCTGCAGGGCCTGGGCGTGGGCGAGGCGCAGTTCTTCGTGAACTCGGTCAACACACGCACGCGCGGCCTGGACCTGACGGCGTCCAACCGCATGAAGCTCGGTGGTGGCCAGCTCAGCACCTTCCTGGCGCTGAACGTCAGCCGCACGACGGTGACGGGCGTGAATGCGCCAGCCTCGCTGAAGGGTTTCGAGGATGTGTTGCTGTCCGAGCGCGAGCGCCTCTTCATCGAGCAGGGCGGCCCGCGCGCCAAGGGCACGCTGGGCTTCGAGTACAGCGAAGGCGCGTGGACCGGCGAGGCCAAGATCATCCACTTCGGCAGCCAGACCCTGGGCACCTTCACCGGCACGGCGG
>JAEKLF010000004.1 GCA_019509985.1 Burkholderiales bacterium
CCTCACGCACGCCGGGGCAGGCCTGCAGGGCGGCCTCAATCTCGCCGAGCTCGATGCGGAAGCCCCGGATCTTGACCTGGTGGTCATTGCGGCCGAGGAAGTCCAGCGAGCCGTCGGCACGCCAGCGTGCGAGGTCGCCGCTGCGGTACATGCGGCTGCCCGGCACGCCGAAGGGATCGGGCACGAACCGCTCGGCGGTGAGCTCGGGGCGGTTGAGGTAACCGCGCGCGAGTTGCACCCCGGCAATGTGCAGATCCCCGGCCACGCCGATCGGGCAGGACTGGCCCCAGGCGTCCAGGATGTGGATGCGGGTGTTGGCGATGGGCCGGCCGATCGAGCGCGCCGGCGTGCCCGGCTCCAGCCGTTCGAGCGTGGCGTTGACGCTAGCCTCGGTAGGCCCATAGGCGTTGTACAGCGCCGGCTGCAGCGCGCCGCGTTCGAACCAGCCGCGCAGCCCGGCTTGCGTGATGGCGTCGCCGCCGACACTCACGCGCCGCAGAGTGCTCATGAGCGCTGGCACCCCCTGCGCGGCCAGTGTGTGCCAGAAGGCGCTCGGCAGGTTCAGGTGCGTGATGCCCGCGTCACTGCAGCGCTGCCAGAAGGTGGGCGCGTCGCCGAGCCATGGGTCGCTGCGCAGCACCAGCGTGGCGCCGCTGCCCAGCGCGAGGAATATCTCCTCCACCGACATGTCGAAGCTCGCCGAGGCGAACTGCAGCACCCGGTCGCTGCCGTCCACCCCGTAGCGCGACTGCAGGAAGGTGAGCTGGTTGCACAAGCCGCGATGCGCGACCATCACCCCCTTGGGCAGCCCGGTGGAGCCGGAGGTGTAGATGACGTAGGCCAGGTGAGCCGGGGTGAGGCCAGGCACAGCCGGGTTGTGTTGCGGGGCGAGCAGCCAGGCGGGGTCGGGGGCATCGAGCCACAGCAGCGGCACGCCCACGGACGCGGGCAGGGCCTGGGCGCAGTCCGAGCGCGAGACCAGCACCGTGGGGTGGCAGTCCTCGAGCATGAAGGCCAGGCGCTGAGCCGGGTAGGCCGGATCGAGCGGCACATAGGCGGCACCGGCCTTGAGCGTGGCGAGCAAGGCGACCACCATCTCGGTGCTGCGCGGCAGGCAGATGGCCACACGCGTGTCGGGCCCCACGCCCAGGGCGGCGAGGTGATGCGCGAGCTGGTTGGTACGCGCGTTGAGTTCGGCGTAGCTCAGGCACTCCTGCTCGAAGACGAGCGCGGTGGCCTCGGGACGCAGGCGGACCTGCTGCTCGAAGAGCTGGTGGATGCACAGCTCGGCGTCGAAGGCGGCCTCGGTGGCGTTGAAGGCCAGCAGCTGCGCCTGCTCGGTCTCGGGCAGCAGCTGCATCTGGCGCAGCGGCGTGTGCGGCGCGTGTGCGAGGGCGTGTGCCAGCTGCGCCAGCGCCTGCAGCATGAAGGCGCCCACGCGCTCGGGGTCGAGCTGCTGATCGACCTGCACGCTCAGGGAGAAGTCCTCGTGCGCGTCGTTGACTGAGATGTCGAAGGGGTAGTTGGTGCGCTCCTGGGAGTGCAGGGTGTGCACGCCCTGCCAGGCGGCCTGGGCGGCCTGGGCGGCCTGCGCGTTAGGCGCGAGCACGGAGCTGCCGCCGGCGTGGCGGTAGTTCAGCAGCGCAGTGAACAGCGGCGCGGGGGCGGCCACGCCGCTGCAACGCTGGGCCAGCGCGAGCGTGGCGTGCTCGTGGTGCAGCAACTGGGCCAGCTGCTGCTGGGTGTGGCGCACGGCGGCTTGCACGCTGAGCGAGTCCAGGCGCAGGCGTAGCGGCAGCGTGTTCATGAACATGCCCAGCGTGCGCTGCGTGCCCGCGCTGCCGTGCATTCGGCCGAACAGCACGGTGCCGAAGACCACGTCCGAGCGCGCGCTGGTGCGTGCCAGCATCAGCGCAAAGGCCAGGTGAAACAGCGCCGCGGCGCTGACGCCCAGGCG
>JAEKLF010000005.1 GCA_019509985.1 Burkholderiales bacterium
GCCTTGCGCCGGTGCGCTGGCGTCCATGAACGAGCGGGCTTGGGCCGTACGCGGCGTGTCCGGTGCACGGAGATCGCGGATCGCTTTTGCATCGGCCGGGGCGATCCCGGCGGCCTTCCGTAGGCTCTTGTCGGGCCATTTCTGGTCATCCGCGCGCCCGTCGTTCTCATCGAGGCCGCGGCGATACCGCCCCAATCCACTGTCCGCGCCTTGCGCCGGTGCGCTGGCGTCCATGAACGAGCGGGCTTGGGCCGTGCGCGGCGTGTCCGGTGCACGGAGATCGCAGACCGTTATTGCATTGGTCGGGTCGATCCCGGCGGCCTTCCGCATGCTCTTGTCGGCCCATTTCTGACCGTCCGCACGCGCGTCATTGACGTCGAGAATCGCTTCGTAGTGTTTGTTTTTGCTCTTGTGTGGGCCAGGGACCGCTTCACGAATGGCCGCGATCAGCGCTGAATCGTCGGCTCCTTGGGTCGCCTCGTCAGCGGACGATTCGTCAGTGGCAATGTCGGGATTCGGCCATGCCTCATGCGCGATCTGCGTGTTGATTGTCAGCCGTACAAGACCACGCCGCCGCCGGGCGCCACCATGCGCACTTCCTTCTGTCCGCTCGGCAGCCGCCGTTGGAACTGCCACTGGATCTGCCGCTGTGCGCGAGGACGACGCTGATTGATCCGACTGGTATCGACCGCTGACGTCGAGCCTGCGGCGCTGTGCAGCCGGCATCGCGGCGGCGGGCAAGGGTTCGCTCGACGAGACTGGCGCTGCCGCCTCGGTCATGGCCACGTCGTGCGGCTGCCGTGATTCCTGCAGCGGTTCGGGCTTGATCCGCGGCGTCGGCGCCGTGCGCTCGTGCGGAGGTGGATTCTTGAACTGCTCCAGGTACGCATCGCCATAGTCCACCCTTACCTCGCGGCTGGGATTGCTGCTGGCGTAAAGGTTGTCCAGGGCGACCAGCGCCATGAAGGACTGGGCATGGGGCTCGCCGGCGTTGTCGGTCATCTGCGCCCGAAAGGGCAGGAAGATCGCATTCAGGCGCTCATGGTCATAGCAAGGCCTATCGCCATCGAACCTCAACGCGGTGTTGGCAAAGGCGGTGCTGTTGGCCGCGCCCAGCGCCGCGACCACCGCAGGCTCGGGGCGGTTCTGATCGATGTCCATCTCGTACTGCACCGAGCTTGGATGCTCCTGGCGGTACTGCTCCAGCTCCTCGTCCGTTTCCAGCAGCGCCCCCATGTACACCCCGAGCACCTTGCCGTTGCTGAGCAAGGGGCGCTGCACACCCTCCAGCGCAGCGTCCACGAAGAGTCCGTAGTGGCCCGTCAGCGCCGCGCGCTCGGTCTCCGGCAGGTCTTGCTCGCTGAGCCGGCGCGGTACGCAGCGTGGCGGCTGCGCCGGAGTGCCGGCGATCAGGCGCTGGATCTCCGACATCATGTCCCGCTCCAGCGAGCGCACGAGCGCTGTCCACTGCGCCGGTCCCAGCGTGGGCAGCCGTCCGTCACGCTGTGCAGCCAGGGTTCTGAGGTAGCTGTAGATCCCCGTGTCGAGCGCCACTTCTGTGCAGCCGACCCGCTCGGACAGCGAGCCGTCCGCATTGGCGTAGCGTGCGTGGACGTGCGTCAGGGGCCGCGACGGGTCGCGCAACGGGAATACCGCATCCAGTCGCGCGTCGGGGTCCATGCGGTGGTTCAGCACCAGCGCCGGCTGCGCCGACAACTCCACCTGCGTGCGTCCCGTGAGGTCGCAGTGGTGGCTGACCTCGGTGAAGAACGCGGTGCGGTCCTGGGCGAGCGAGCGTTCTACCAGCACTTCGGGGGTCGCTTGCGACGCCGGCTCGGGCTCGGCCTCCACGTTCAAGTCGAACAATAATTCTCGACGCAAGCGCGGTACGTCGCTTGTACTGGTGCGCACTGCAAGCTGCGGCGGCCCCTGCCGAGCCGCCCGCGCAGGCGACGGC
>JAEKLF010000114.1 GCA_019509985.1 Burkholderiales bacterium
AAGGGCGTGCGCTCGGCGCTGGCCAGCGGCGCCATCGCCGGCTACCCGCTGGTGGACCTGCGCGTCGTCGTCTACGACGGCAAGCACCACTCCGTGGACAGCAAGGAAATCGCCTTCGTCACCGCCGGCCGCCGTGCGCTGATCGAAGCAGTGCGCGAGGCGCGGCCGCAGGTGCTGGAGCCCATCGTGCAGGTCGAGATCACGGCGCCCGAGCACAGCATCGGCGACATCACCGGCGACCTCGCCTCACGCCGCGGCCAGGTCAATGGCACGCGCACCGCCGTGCCCGGCAGCCTCATCGTGCAGGGGCTGGCGCCGCTGGCCGAGCTGACCAGCTACCAGACGCGGCTGAACGCGATGACGGCCGGCCAGGGCCGCTACACGCTGTTGCTGTCGCACTACGAAGGGGTGCCGCCGAACACGCAGGCGGCACTCGTGGGCGCCTACAAGGCCGGCGACGAGGAGTAGCGCCCGGCCGGCCGAGGAGCGTCAGTGCGACGCCGACTGGGCAGAGGATTTGGTGCTGGGCTTCGAGGCCTTCGCGGCGGCCTTCTTGCCGGCGCCGTCGACTTCCGACTCCGTGTGCATCACGCAGCGCCATTCGCCGTTCTTGCGCAGCCAGACGGAGGAGTCGGCCATTTCCTGCTCGATCTTGTCCGACTTGCCGCGCGGCGACAGCGTCTGCTTGGCGTGATAGGTCACGACGGCGGTGTCGTCATTTGGGTACATGACCTGCATATCGCTGAGCTGGAAGGCCTTGATGACCATGTCACCGTGCTCGGCCATCTGGCGGTACTGGGCGTGGTCGAACTGCATGGCGCCGTGGGAACTGACCATCATGGACGGTTCGTTCAGCATGGCAAGCGCGGTGTCGGTGTCTTCATCCACCATCGACTGCCAGAACCTCTTCTCGAGGGCGATGAGGGTGCTGTCTGCGGTTTGCATGTCAATCTCCTTGACGGCCTAAAGCACCAATATGGGCGTCAGTCTCCGCCTGCGCCGTAGGAGTCGCCAGCACCAGCCCGTCGGCGAACGCCTACTGGCGATATCTGCAGGTGAAGAACAATTTATCATTGCACCCCATGCCCAGCGCCCCCCGCGACGTCGCGCAGATCCGATTGGACAACGCGATGCGGCTGTTCGAAGAGTTCGTCAGCGCCACCGTCAAACACCCCGATGCCGCCGCCCTCCGAGGGCTGGAGCGGCGATTTGCCGAGCGCCTGCAGATCCAGCCCAGCTATTGGAGCCAGATCAAGGGCCGCTCGCGCCAGATCGGCGAGCGCCTGGCGCGGCAGTTCGAGCAGCTCTGCCACAAGCCGCCCGGCTGGATGGATTTGGACCACCTCAAGGCGGGCGCCGGGCCGTCCCAAGGCCGCCTTGAGCCGATGTCCATGCCGGGCAATCCCGGCATGGATCGGCGCCCCCTCGGGGGGCCGACCGAGTACTCGCAGGCGGGGGGCAGCAGCGACAGCCTGCCGCAGGACGACGATGAGCGCTTCATCATCGGCCTGGTGCTGACCTACTACCGCCGCCATCCACAGCGCGCTCGCACGCGGCTGCTGGACCTGCTCGGCGAGGTGCTGACACCGACCGCGACGCCCGTCGCTCCGCCGCCGGCCAAGCCGGCCGCGCCCAGCCCACAGGCCGAGCTGGACGAATGGCGCCGGCTGCAGGCCGGCATCGCACCGCTCAAATCCAAGAAGCGCTGACGGCTGACCGTCGCGCGTGCGTCAACGGACGCAGGCGCACCTCCAGGTTAGGGGTGTTGGATAAAAGCTGCTTGCGCAAGAGCAACGTTTGTTTATCATTTGCGCAAGTCGCGGCGTTGAAGTCCTCAAGATGCCGCGGCGAGGTTGCCCACCCCGACCCCTCTGACCGCCCGGCCCGCCCGTCTCGAGCACAGGCCCCGGGCACCTCTCGCATCACCGCAAACGCTGGCCCACCCCGGGTCCCGCCGCTGCATTGCCCGCCGCCCAGGAGCGGCATCCACCGGAGTCCGCCATGCCCCAGTTCACCTCTCCGCGTCCGCTGCAAATTCCGTCGCGCAAACCGCGCAATCCGCTCGTGGCCCCGGCCCTGCATCGCCAGGCCGGCCGCCACAAGAGCCCGCAAGACGCCTACGCCCAACGCCAGCAAGCCCGCCTCGAACTGCGACGACTGCTGCGCGACCGCTTTCCCGACGACAGCCCCTGACACGCGCGCGCCGCCGACCCTCTTTCATCTCATGAGGGTCGGGCATGGCGCCAAGGAGACCCCCATGAGAATGATCGATCTTCGCGGCCCGCTGGATGCCGTTGAAACCCACGAAGCCTGGGTCCGCCGCTGGGCCCGCATCAAGCGCGCCGCGCGCGCCTTCTGGCTGATCTTCCAGCCGCTGAGCGCGCGCCGCCGGCTGCCCAAACGGCTGGAGTTCTACGCCGAGGCCGGCGCACCGGAAGGCGCGCTCTACGTCGACGGGCAGTTCACCGCCCGGCTCGAAGGCGTCAAGCGCCTGTGAATTGAGGCGCAAATAGCCAGGAAAAGGGGGTCGCATGCCGCGAGCATGCGGCCCCGCACGGGCCTAGCATCGGGCCATGTCCGACCGCTTGCGACTGCTAAAACCGCTCCCCAGCCTGGATGCCTGGGTCGAGGCCTTTGCGCATGCCGAGATTCCGGTGCTGACCGAAACGGCCGAGGCGCTGGAGCTGATGCGCGCGACCGAGGACGATGTCGACGCCCACGGCCTGGGCGAGCTGATCGCAACCGACCCACTGATGACGCTGAAGGTGCTGGCTCATGCCAGCGAGCAGCGCCGCGGCCGGCTGATGGCCGACACCGAGACCGTGACCGCCGCGCTGGTGCTGATGGGCATCACGCCCTTCTTCCGCGACTTCGGCCCGCAGCCGACGCTGGAGGCCGTGCTGGCCGACCACGAGGAAGGGCTGCTCGGCCTGTCGCGCGTCATGCAGCGCGCCGAGCGCGCCTCGCGTTTTGCGCTTGGCTTTGCCGCCCACCGGCTGGATCCAGACGCCGCCATCATCCACAGTGCCGCGCTGCTGCACGACTTTGCCGAGATGCTGCTGTGGGTGCACGCCCCCGACCTGGCGCTGCAGATCGCCCAGGCACAGCAGGCCGACCGGCAGCTGCGCAGCGCCATCGCCCAGCGCCAGGTGCTGGGCATCGTGCTGGCCGACCTGGAGCAGGCGCTGATGAAGCGCTGGCGCCTGCCGGAATTGCTGCTGCGCATCACCAGCGACACGCTGGGCCGCGACCCTCAGGTGCGCTGTGTGGACCTGGCCGTGCGCCTGGCCCGGCACACGGCGCGCGGCTGGGACGACGCGGCAGTGCCGGACGATCTTCGCGACATCGCCGAGCTGTTGAATCTCAGCGAAGCCCACGCCCTCAAGCTACTTCACGAATTCGACTGACGCCGGCGCCAGGCCAGCAGGCCGGCCAGGCCCAGCACGGTCAGCGCGGCCGTGCTCGGTTCCGGCACCGGTGTGGCCGTGAAGTTGGCGTTGTTGGGCGCGAAGTCGGAGATGGCCGAGAAGCCGGGGGCCGACGTGTCGCGCGGCCACAGGTTGAAGGTGTAGTCCAGCTTGTTGGTGAAGCCGGTGCCGGGCAGCAGGCTGCCGCTGACGGTGGCCGTGATCGTCTTGCCGCTGACCGTGACGGAGCCGAGCGGCAGCGCGCCGGCGCCAGCCACCGTGCCCGTGCCGTTGGCGTTCAGCAGGATGACGCGGTCGAAGCGCACGCCGGTGATGCCATTGGCCGCGAAGCCGGCCGCGCCCGCACCGCGGTTCACGCCCCAGACGTAGAGGCTGGTGGCGGTGCTGCCGATGTTGCCGTCCATCGTGGCCGACAGCGTGAAGAAGTCGGTGCTGGCGTTGTAGGTGACGGTGGCGCTGAGCACGTCGAGGTCCGCGCTGGCGGTGCTGCCGCCGAAGGTGCCGAGGAAATCGCCCTTCGGGTCATTGATGCTGTTGAGGGCGTGACTGGCCAGCGGCAGGCCGAGCAGGGCAAGAGCCGCGGAGGCGGTGACGAAAAGGCGCATGTGAACTCCTGATTCAAGGATCGATGGGCTGGGCCGGCATGGCCACGCTGCGTGGACGGATGGCAAGGGCCGGTATTCCTCGCCCCCCTAGAAACTGCGGCATCGCGGCGCCCAGACGGTGGCCCGGCTCGCCGTTCATCAGGCCGCGCAGGCGCTCGCGGCCACGCGACAGGCGCGACATCACCGTGCCGATCGGGATGCCCAGCACCAGCGCGATCTCGGCATAGGCCAGGCCTTCGATGGCGACGAGCAGCAGCACCTCGCGCTGCTCGGGCGGCAGTACGGCCAGCGAGGCGTCGAGGTCGCGTAGCGCCAGGCGTTCGGCCTGGGCGGCGGCGATGGGGATCTCGGGCGTGTGCTCGTCCAGGTCGACCAGGTCGAGCCGTCCGCGGCGCAGCGCGTCGACGTGCAGGTTGTGCATGATGCTGAACAGCCAGCTGCGCATGTCGCCCACGCCCTGCCACAGGCTGACGCGCGACCAGGCGCGCTCCAGTGTGTCCTGCACCAGGTCGTCGGCATCCTCTCGGTTGCGGCGCAGTGCCCGGGCGTAGCGGTGCAACCGCGGCAGGCAGCCCAGCAACTCCGCCGCCTGGGGCAGCCGCGCGGCGGCGCGGGGAGAGGTGGGGTGGATGGACGCGGACGCCATGGCCGGTGGGTTCCACCGGCCGGCGGGGCGGTTCAATCGCCGAGGGCGGCGGCGATGAAATCGACGAAGAGCCGCACGCGCGACGGCAGCAGGCGCGACTCGGTCACCGCGTACACCGGCAGCGGCGCCAGCGCCCAGCCGGGCAGCACGCGTTGCAGTTCGCCCGCGCGCAGCTCGTCGCGCACATAGGGCTCGCCGAGCGCGGCCACGCCCAGGCCCAGCCGGGCCAGCGCGCGGCAAAGCCCCAAGCTGTTCATCACATAGCGACCGGTGACGCTCACTGTCTGGCTGGGCTCGGCACCGTGCAGCGCCCACTGCTGCGGGCCGCCGCCGAGCATCAGCAGGCAGTTGTGACTCGCCAGATCGGCCGGCTGCGCCAGCGGCGGCGCGTGGCGCAGATAGGCCGGCGAGGCGTAAAGCTCGCGCGTGGTCTGGCCCAGGCGCCGCGCGATCAGCGTGGACGGCGTGGCCGGCGGCTCGCCCAGTCGGATGGCGAGGTCGAAGCCATCGGCCACCAGGTCCACACGGCGCGAACTCAGGTCCAGCTCGAAGGCGATCTGCGGGTAGCGCTCGGCGAACTCGCGCAGCGGCGCGGCCAGCAGCGTGATGGCCAGGTCCGCCGGCATGGACACGCGCAGCGTGCCGCTGGGCCGCTCGGCCACCTCCTGCAGTTGCTCGTGCGCGGCGCGCGCCTCGGCCACCAGGCCCTCACAACGGCGGAAATAGGCGCGGCCGGCCTCGGTCAGCTCGACCTTGCGCGTCGTGCGGTGGAAGAGGCGCACGCCGACCTGCTTTTCCAGCTCGGCCACGCGGCGCGACAGCGTCGAGTTCGGCATGCCCAGTTGGTCCGCCGCGCGCCGGAAGCCCTTGGCCCTCGCCACTTCGACGAAGAGTTCGATGTTGCCCAGCAGCTCCACGGCATTGCTCCATCAATGGATCAGAGTTTTCCTTGTAGCTTATTTATCCCAAATGCGAAGCAATCGAACATGACTTCACCCCAACCTCTCTGTGGAGTCCAGCCATGAAGCCTCTCGAAACCTCCGTCCGCGTCGGCCGCCTGACACTGCCCAACCGCCTCGTCATGGCGCCGATGACGCGCAGTCGCGCCGATGACTCGACCGGTGTGCCGTCCGACCTCGTCGCCACCTACTACGCCCAGCGCGCTGGCGCCGGCCTCATCGTCACCGAGGGCGTGTTCCCGTCGCCCATGGGCAAGGGCTATGTGCGCACACCCGGCATGCACACCGACGAACAGCAGGCCGCGTGGCGGCATGTCACCGACGCCGTTCATGCCGCCGGCGGACGCATCTTCATGCAGCTGATGCACACCGGCCGCATCTCGCACCCGTCGCTGTTGCCCGGTGGCGCCCAGCCCGTGGCGCCGTCGGCCGTCAAGGCGGCCGGCCAGGTCTACCTGGCCAGCGGCCCGGCGGACTTCGTCGAGCCCCGCGCACTGTCCGCCGAGGAGATCGCCGCCGTCGTCGACGACTACCGCCACGCCACGCGCCGGGCCATCGAAGCCGGCTTCGACGGCGTCGAGCTGCACGCAGCGTCGGGCTATCTGCCGGAACAGTTCCTGTCCTCCGGCAGCAACCAGCGCACCGACGGCTACGGCGGCAGCATCGCCAAGCGCGCCCGCTTCACGCTCGAAGTGCTGGCTGCGATGGCCGAAGCCGCTGGAAGTAATCGCGTGGGCATCAAGATCAACCCCGAGATGGGCTTCAACGATGCGCGCGACGACACGCCGGTCGAGACCTACACCTACCTCGTGCAGCAGATCGCCCACCTGGACCTGGCCTATCTGCATGTCGCCACCGGCGCCTCCGGCTTCGACTACCACGCCCATCTGCGCCCGCTCTACCCCGGCACCTATCTGCTGGGCGGCGGGCTGGACCAGGCCAGCGCCGAAGACCACATCCGCCGCCGCCGCGCCGACGCCGTCGTGTTCGGCAGCGCCTATCTCGCCAACCCCGACCTGGAGCAGCGCTTCGCCAGCGGCGCGCCACTGAACACGCCGGCGCGCGAGACCTTCTACAGCGCCGGCCCTGAGGGCTATGTCGACTACCCTGCCCTGGGCCGCGCGCTGCGCCTGCATGCCTACGGCGGCCCTGAGGGCCTGCAGTTGGACCGGCTGCCACGCCCCACGCCCGGTGCCGGCGAAGTGCTGGTGCGCGTGCATGCGGCCGGCCTGAACCCGCTGGACTGGAAGCTGCGCAGCGGCGCGCTGCAAGGCCCCTTCCCGCTGGCGCTGCCGGCGACGCTGGGCCTCGAGCTGGCCGGCGAGGTCGTTGCCACCGGCCCTGGTGTTGACCTGGCGCCGCGCACCCGCGTGCTGGCCATGCTGGGCGCGCTGGGCGCCTATGCCGACGAGGTCGTCGTGCCGGCCGGCGCACTGGCCGTGATGCCGGCGGGCCTGGACTTCACGACGGCCGCCGCCCTGCCGGTATCACTGCTGGCCGCCCAGCAGGCGCTGTTCGAGGCCGGCGCGCTGCGGGCCGGCGAGACGGTGCTGATCCACGGCGCCAGCGGTGGCGTGGGCGGCTTTGCGGTGCAACTGGCCCACCAGGCCGGCGCGCGGGTTTGGGCCAGCGCATCGCCCGACCAGGCCGAGCGCCTCGGCAGCCTGGGCGCCGAGCGCATCGTCGATGCACGGCGCGGCGGGCTGACGGAGCTGCCGGCCGACAGCGTGGACCTGGTGCTCGACCTCACCGAGAGCGACCCGGCCGAGCTGTGGCGATTGTTGTCAGCGGCCGGCCGCGTCGTCAGCACCGCCATGCCGCACATCGCGTCGCTGGCGCCGGCCGGCCATGCCGCACGCTGGGCCCAGACGCGGCCCGACGCAGCGCAGTTGCAGGCCCTGGCCATGCAGGTGGCGAGCGGCGCACTGCGCGCCGACATCGGCGAGACCGTCGCGCTGGCCGACGTGCCCGCCGTGATGGAGCGGCGCCGCACCCTGGGCGGCCGCGGCAAGGCGGTAGCGCTGCTGCGCTGACGGCAATCGCGACGGCCGTAATCAGACCGGCACGGCCGTCGTGTTCTTCAGCCGCTCCAGCACGAAGCTGGTCTTGCAGTCCTGCACGCTGGGGTGCTTGAGCAGCGTGTCGCTGATGAAGCGGGCGTAGTGCTGCATGTCCTGCACCAGCACGCGCAGCAGGTAGTCCATCTCACCGGTCAGCGCGGCGCATTCGACGACCTCGGGCCAGGTCTGCACGGCGGCACGGAACAGGTCGCGCGGGTTGCGCAGCGGGTTGTCGGTCTGCTTCTCCAGCCGCACATTCAGGTAGGCCGTGAGGCCCAGGCCGATGCGCTCGGGCGGCACCAGGGCCACGTAGGCGGCGATGACGCCCGCGTCCTCCAGCCGGCGCACGCGGCGCAGCACGGCGGAGGAGGACAGGCCGGCCTCGGCCGCCAAGGCGTCATAGGTCAGGCGGCCGTCGACCTGCAGTGCACGCAGGATGCGGCGGTCAATGGCGTCGAGTTCGATGGATGCGTCCATGACGGCGATTTTGCAATTTTCCTGCGCGAATGACTCAACTGGCGCCCGTGATTGCATGAAACCTGCGTCCGTCGCGCCGCAGAATTTTCGGCTTCTCCAGCATTGCAAACGCGAGGCAGACATGGCCAAGTTCACTCCCTGGGACAACCCCATGGGCACCGACGGTTTCGAGTTCATCGAGTTCGCCGCGCCCGACCCGGCCGGCCTGGGCGCGCTGTTCCAGACCATGGGCTTCCAGGCCGTGGCCAGGCACCGCCACAAGAACGTGACGCTGTACCGCCAGGGCGGCGTCAACTTCATCATCAACGCCGAGACCGACTCCTTCGCGCAGCGCTTCGCGCGCCTGCACGGGCCGTCGATCTGCGCCATCGCCTTCCGCGTGCAGGACGCCGGCCACGCCTACCAGCGCGCGCTGGAGCTGGGCGCCTGGGGCTTCGACAACAAGGCCGGGCCGATGGAGCTGAACATCCCGGCCATCAAGGGCATCGGCGACTCGCTGATCTACTTCGTCGACCGCTGGCAGGGCAAGGGCGGCGCGGCTGCCGGCGCCATCGGCAACATCTCCATCTACGACGTGGACTTCGTGCCCGTGCTGGACGCGCAAGGCCAGCCGGTGGACCCGAACCCGGTCGGCCACGGCCTGACCGAGATCGACCACCTGACGCACAACGTCTTCCGCGGCCGCATGAAGGAATGGTCGGAGTTCTACGAGCGCTTCTTCAACTTCCGCGAGGTGCGCTACTTCGACATCGAGGGCAAGCTGACCGGCCTGAAGAGCAAGGCCATGACCAGCCCCTGCGGCAAGATCCGCATCCCGATCAACGAGAGCTCGGACGACAAGAGCCAGATCGCGGAATACCTGGACCTGTACCACGGCGAAGGCATCCAGCACGTGGCACTGGGCACGACCGACATCTATGGCACGGTCGAGGGCATGAAGGCCACCGGCGTCCAGTTCCAGGACACCATCGAGACCTACTTCGACCTCATCGACAAGCGCCTGCCGGGCCACGGCGAAAACGTCGCCGAGCTGAGGCGCCTGCGCATCCTCATCGACGGCGCGACGCACCTGGGCGTGGACAACGAGCTGCTGCTGCAGATCTTCACGAAGGAAGTGATCGGCCCGATCTTCTTCGAGCTGATCCAGCGCAAGGGCAACGAGGGCTTCGGCGAAGGCAACTTCAAGGCGCTGTTCGAAAGCATCGAGCTGGATCAGATCCGCCGCGGCGTGCTGACCGACACGAAGGACGAAGCCAGGACGGTCTGAAAGATCGCCCAGACGCGGGCGTCGTTCACGAGGCCCACATGACCCACGGCGTCGACCCGGTGGCCGGTCGAGCCCGGCTGCACGGCCGTCGACGCCGGCATGACCATCTGGTCGCAAGGCGTCCAGATGCAGTCCAGCCGCGGCAGCATGGGCAGTGCCTGCATCCAGTCGCACTGCCAGCGCATCTGACGTGCGTTGTAGGCCGGTGAACATGCCGCCAGCAGCGTGCCGCCGTGCGGTGTGCCCAGAGTGACAACATGAGGTGCGTCCGGCCCCGCATGGCGCCGCCACCAGGCGCGCACCGCGATGCCGCCCATGCTGTGGCAGACGATCAGCGGCATGCGGCCGGTCAACGCGCGCAGGCGCTGCACGTCGGCCTCGATCGCGTCGGCGTAGTCGTCGATGCTGCCGAAAGGCGGTTCCAGGCTGGGTGCGATGAAGGCGACGTTCTGTTCGCGCAGACGCGCCATCCAGGCGTTCCAGAACGCGCGGTTGCAGCTGAAGCCATGCACCAGCAGCACCGCGGCGCCGGCGTCGGCCGGCAGGTGGTCGGGCTCGGCATGCGTGCGCCAGGGCTGGCGCCACCCGAAGCTGCGCTCGGTAGCCCACACCTCGAACATCCAGGCGCGCGCCAGTTCGCCCCAGCGGGGGCGGTCTGCGCCGCGGTTGACCCAGCGCAATGCCGCAAACGACGGCAGCAGCAGGATCGGGTAGGCGAAGCAGGCCACCAGCCCCCATCCCCAGCCGAACCACCATCCCGCACCCAGGCCGGCAACCAGCCGGGCCAGGAACCAGATCCTCTGCAGTCGTGCATTCATCGCCGCAGTGTAGAAAGGCAGAATCCCGCCCGACCCATGGATGAACCGAGTGCCGAATCCCTGCTGAAGGAGCTGCGCGCCGTCGACGCCGAGCGCGCCCGCCGTGCGGCCGACCCGGCGCTCGACGCGCGCGTGCAGGCCCTCAAGGCCTACCAGCAGCGCCGCTTTGCGCAGACCTACGCCGACCTGCTCGCCCATCCGCGCTACGAGGCGGCCACGCGCTTCTTCTTGCACGAGCTCTACGGCCCGGATGACTTCCGCCAGCGCGACGCGCAGTTCGCCCGCGTGATCCCGACGCTGACGCGCCTCTTCCCCGCCGAGGTCGTCGACACGGTCGCCCGCCTGGCCCGGCTGCATGCGCTGTCCGAGCACCTGGACACGCGCATGGCCGAGCAGTTGCTGTCGCCCGAGATCACGGCCACCGACTACGCCATCGCCTGGCGTGCCTGCGGCGAGCCCGCCTCGCGCCAACGCCAGATCGAGCTGACGATGGCGGTGGGCGAGGCACTGGACAAGCTGACGGCCAAGCCGCTGCTGCGCCAGACGCTGAGACTGATGCGCGGTCCGGCGCAGATGGCCGGCCTGGGCGCGCTGCAGGCCTTCCTGGAGAGCGGCTTCGACACCTTCCGCGCGATGCGCGGCGCGGCCGAGTTCCTGTCCACTGTGCGACAGCGCGAGGACACACTCGCAGGCGGATTGTTTCGAGCCGATGCGGCCGTCCTAGGGCAACTCCCCTAGCTTGAAGTGACGCTCGGCATGAGCATCAGAGGCTCCACGCGAAGAGGCCCGCCGATGACCGCCGTTGTTGCCGAAGCTGTCCCCGAATTGACGTCCCGCGCCAAGCCCTGGCTGGCCAGCTACCCGGCCGGCGTGCCGGCGCAGATCGACGCCGGTGTCTACAGCTCGCTCGTCGACCTGCTGAACGAGGCCTTCCGCAAGCACGCTCAGCGCGATGCGGCCATCTGCCTGGGCCAGCGCATGCGCTTCGACGAGATCGACCAGCTGTCCATGCAGCTCGGTGCCTGGCTGCAGGCCCAGGGGCTCAAGCAAGGCGACCGCGTCGCCATCATGATGCCCAACCTGCTGCAGTACGGCGTGGCCATCGCGGCCATCCTGCGCGCGGGCTTCGTCGTCGTGAACGTGAACCCGCTGTACACGCCGCGCGAGCTGGCGCACCAGCTCAAGGACTCGGGCGCGCGCGCCATCATCGTGCTGGAGAACTTCGCGCACACGCTGGCCGAGGTCATCGACGCGACCGACGTGCGCCACGTGGTGCTGGCCTCCATGGGTGACCTGCTGAACTGGTGGAAGGGCCCGCTGATCAACTTCGCCGTGCGCCACCTGAAGAAGATGGTGCCGGCGTTCCGCCTGCAGCTCACGTCAAAGGAGGGCGACGGCCGCACCGTCGTGCGCTTCAACGAGGCGCTCAGGCACGGCGAGCGCCTGCACCTGAAGAAGCCCGAACTCGGCCCCGAGGACGTCGCCTTCCTGCAGTACACCGGCGGCACGACCGGCGTGTCCAAGGGCGCGACGCTGCTGCATCGCAATGTCGTGGCCAACATCCTGCAGGTCGAGGCCTGGTTCCAGCCCATGCTGGCCAAGCTGCCCGACCAGACGATGCAGTTCACCAATGTCTGCGCGCTGCCGCTGTATCACATCTTCGCGCTGACGGCCTGCTTCATGCTCGGCGCGCGCATGGGCCACCTGAACATCCTGGTGCCCAACCCGCGCGACATCCCTGGCTTCATCGACGCACTGCGCGGCCACAAGATCCACATCTTCCCGGCCGTCAACACGCTGTTCAACGCGCTGGCCGCCGAGCCGGGTTTTGCGCGGCTGGATTTCTCCGAGCTGGCCATCTCCAACGGTGGCGGCATGGCCGTGCAGCAGGCCACGGCCGAGAAGTGGCTCAAGGTCACCGGCTGCCCGGTCGTCGAGGGCTACGGCCTGTCCGAGACCGCCCCGGCGGCGACCATCAACCCCCTGGACCAGCGGGGCTTCAACGGCAGCATCGGCCTGCCGGTGCCGAGCACCGAGATCAGCATTCGCGACGACGAGGGGCGAGACCTTGCTATCGGCGAGCGCGGCGAGATCTGCATTCGCGGCCCGCAGGTCATGGCCGGCTACTGGAAGCGCCCTGACGAGACCGCCAACGTCATGTACGCCGACGGCTTCTTCAAGAGCGGCGACATCGGCATCATGGACGAGCGCGGCTACGTGCGCATCGTCGACCGCAAGAAGGACATGATCCTGGTCAGCGGCTTCAACGTCTACCCGACCGAGATCGAGCAGGTCGTCAACATGCACCCCGGAGTGCTGGAATGCGCCGCCGTCGGCGTGCCGGACGCCAAGTCCGGCGAGGCGGTCAAGCTCTTTGTCGTCAAGAGCGACCCGGCCCTGGCCGAAGAAGACCTGAGCGCCTACTGCGCCCAGCAGCTGACAGCCTACAAGCGGCCGCGCTTCATCGAGTTCCGCGACGAGCTGCCCAAGAGCAACGTCGGCAAGATCCTGCGCCGCGAACTGCGGACGGCCACCGCCTGACGGCGGTGGCGTCCGACGTCAGAACGGGTTGTTCCTTGCGCGGGACAGGAACAGCGAGCCGATGCGCTGCTGGGCGGCCGGGCCCAGCACCGTGTCGCCGGCCCACAGCCAGGTCGTCGCGCTCGCGTCAGCCTGCAGCGTGTTGGTCGTGCAGTCCTGCAGCGCGATGTCGGTGCGGCAGGCGGCCTGCGTGACGTTGGTGTAGCCGAAAGCGGTCGGGAAGCGGGCGATCTGCTGGACGGTCTCGTCGGTCAGCACCAGGCCGATCAGGCGGCCGTCGTTCAGCAGGTTCAGGCGCATCGAGACGTTGAAGGCGGTGCTGAGATCGTTCAGGAAGGTGACGCGGTCGATGTCGGTCTGCTGCTGCCCCTCGTTCTGGCCGAAGGGCGTCAGGCCGACGTCGAAGATGGTGCTGACCAGCACGCGGCCGTTGGCGTTGGCGATGCGGTTGACCTGGTCGGCCAGCTGCTTGCCGCGCGCCTTGGCCTCGTTGACCAGCGAGTCGCGGCTCACGGCCGGGAACTGGCGGTAGAGCTCCAGAATGTCGTTGACGCCGACCATGATGGCCACCATGTCCTTGGGACCGAAGCGGTCGTTGGACAGGTGGGCATCGATCTTGGCCTGCACGTCGGCTACCTTGTCGCCGAGCGCCGCATACATGATGCCCTGGGGCAAGGCCTCGAAGTCGGTGTTGCACTGCGGGAAGACCATGCCGAAATTGCCAGACAGCACCTGGCTCCAGACCGCGTTCAGCTTGCAGTCGACCAGCAGGGTGTCGGGGTTCACGCCGTTGATCGTGTACTTCTTGCCGCTTTGCAGGATGGCGCCGCTCTCGTCGCCAAAGGCGATGACCCGGGTCGGCGAGAACGGGGCGATCTGTGCCGTGCCTCCACCTCCGCAGCCTGCGATCAGCGCCGCGGCCGCAACCGCGGCCAGGCCGCGCTTGCCAAGCGAGCGCAGGGCCGTCCCAAGCTTGCTTGACCCCCTCGGGGGGCGGGTCGGGCACAGCCCGGCACTGGGGGCGCTCGGGACTTGGGAGACAACACGTTGCATGACGATCAACTCAGGACAGGAAAACTCAATCGGTGAAGGCGGCGGCAGCCCGGCTGAGCCGGTCTCGCACACCGTCCCAAGCGGGGTCGCGCGGGGGCGCCTCGACCCAGATTTCACGGGCGCCGGCTGCATCGAGAGCCCGCAGCACCGCAAACAATTCGTGGGCCGCTGCCGCCGGGTCGGCCGGCTGGGCCTGCCAACGCCAGGCTGGCAACTGGGCGCGTGAATATACCGCCACCCCCTCCAGGCCCCCGGCGGCGGCCGTTGTGGCAAAACGTAAAGCCAGGCTGTCGGCCTCCAGCAGCCGCACGCGGGCCGTCGGCGCGTAGTGCGCCGCGAGCGTGCCCGAAGCCTTGGGCGCATTGGCATCCGGCTCGAACACCGGCTCACCCAGCACGCTCTCGATGCGTTCGCGGCTGATCAACCCCGGCCGAAGCAGCGCCAGGCGGCCGCGGCTGCAGTCGATGATGGTGGACTCGATGCCCACTTCGCAGGCGCCACCGTCCAGCACCATCAACTCGGGGCCGAATTCCTCCACCACATGACGGGCCAGCGTCGGGCTGACGCGGCCGAAGCGGTTGGCGCTCGGCGCGGCCACGCCCAGCACGCCAAGCTCGCGGGCCGCGGCCAGCACGGCGCGCGCGACGGGATGGGCCGGCGCGCGCAGCGCGATCGTGTCCTGGCCACCGGCCGCGGCCTCGGCCATCCCCGGCGTTCGCGACGCGATGATGGTCAGCGGACCTGGCCAGAACGCGTCGGTCAGCCTGCGATGCGTGTTGTGCAGGCCAGATCGGGCGAACCGGTCGGCACCTGCCGCATCCAGGACATGGACGATCAGCGGATGGTCGCTCGGCCGGCCCTTGGCAGCGAATATCTTGGCCACCGCCGCGTCATCGTCGGCACGCGCCGCCAGGCCGTAGACCGTCTCGGTCGGCAGGCCCAGCAACTCGCCATCCGCCAGGCGGCGGGCGGCCGCCTGGATGGCTTCTGGATCGTTCCCCGGCAGCAGCATCAAAAATCGGTGGGCAGGCCCAGGATCGCGGCGGCCTGCACCGCGACCTGGTGCGCCGCCTCGGGCGTCGCCGCGGTGATGTTCAGGTGGCCCATCTTGCGGCCATGGCGCGCGTCGGCCTTGCCATACAGATGCAGATGCGTGCCCGGCAGGCCCAGCACGCGGTCCCAGGCGGGTGGCGTCGGGCCGCCTTCGTCGCTGAACCACAGGTCGCCGAGCAGGTTCAACATGACCGACGCCGAGTGCTGGCGCGGCTCGGACAGCGGCAGGCCAGCGAGCGTGCGCACCTGCAGCTCAAACTGCGACACGTCGGCGCCATTCATCGTCCAGTGGCCGGAGTTGTGCGGGCGCGGCGCCATCTCGTTGACGACCAGGCGGCCGTCGTCCAGCCAGAAGAACTCGATGCACAGCACGCCGACGTAGTTCAAGGCCTCGGCGACCTGGCGGGCGGCGGCCACGGCCTGCTGCCGCACCTCGGCCGGCACGGCGCGCGCGGGCACCTCAGTAACGGCCAGGATGCCGCCGCGGTGCAGGTTCTGCTGCACGGGGAAATTGACCAGTTGCCCGTCCGCGCCGCGCGCGACCAGCACGCTCAGCTCGGCCTTCAGCGGCAGCAACTGCTCCAGCACGCAGGGCACGCGCTTGAGGTCATCCCAGGCTGCGGCGAGTTCGGCGGCCGTGGCCACGCGCATCTGGCCCTTGCCGTCGTAGCCCATGCGGCTGGTCTTCAGGATGCCGGGCAGCAGTGCCGGGTCGATGGCTGCCAGCTCGATCTCGTTGGTGATGACGGCATGCGGCGCGCAGGGGACGCCGGCCGCCTCGAAATGCGCCTTCTCGACGGCCCGGTCCTGGCAGACGGCCACCGCCGCACCGGACGGTGCCACGACACGCATGCCGGCCAGCGTCTCCAGCGCCAGCGCTGGCACGTTCTCAAATTCGGTCGTGATGGCGTCGCAGTCGCGCGCCAGCTGGGCCAGGCCGAAATGGTCGAGGTAGTCGGTCTTCACATGCTTTTCCGCCACGGCGCCGGCCGGGCTGACCGCGTCCGGGTCCAGCACGACGCAGCGGTAGCCCAGGGCCTGGGCGGCGTGCACGAACATGCGGCCGAGCTGGCCGCCGCCGAGGACGCCCAGCGTCGCGACGCCGGGAAGCAGGGCCGTCATCAGCGCAGGTCCTCGCTCATGGCCTGGGCGGCGGCGGTCTGTCTGGCGCGGAAGGCATTCAGCTTGCCGAGCAAGGCAGCGTCGCCCGTTGCCAGCATCGCCACCGCGAACAGGGCCGCATTCGCCGCGCCGGCATTGCCGATGGCGAAGGTGGCGACCGGGATGCCCTTGGGCATCTGCACGATGGAGTGCAGCGAGTCGACGCCCAGCAGATGCCGGCTCGCGACCGGCACGCCGAGCACGGGCACCGTCGTCTTGGCGGCCAGCATGCCCGGCAGGTGGGCCGCGCCACCGGCGCCGGCGATGATGGCGCGCAAGCCCCGGCCGGCGGCGGCCTCGGCGTAGGCGAACATCTCGTCGGGCATGCGGTGGGCCGACACGACCCTGGCCTCGAAGGCGATGCCGAACTCGGTCAGAATCTCGGCCGCCTGCTTCATCGTTTCCCAGTCACTGCTGGAGCCCATGACGATGCCGATGACGGCATCCGGGTTCAAGGGGGCTGACGTGGACAAAGCGTGCTCCGGGGCTCAGAAAAGCCTTGAATTGTAGAAGCCGAGTCTCCACCTCCCTCCAGGCCCCTTATTTCGCCGCCATGATCGACATCACCCTCCAGAACTTCGAAGCCGAACTCATCGTCGCCTCCCAGCAGCGCCCCGTGCTGCTGGACATCTGGGCGCCGTGGTGCGGCCCCTGCCGCACCCTCGGCCCCATGCTGGAGAAGCTGGAAGAGGCCTATGCCGGCCGCTTCACGCTGGCCAAGCTGAACAGCGACGAGGTGCCCGAGATCGCCACCCAGCTGAGCCAGATGTTCGGCGTGCGCAGCATCCCCTTCTGCGTGATGTTCGCCGGCGGCCAGCCGGTGGACGGCTTCGTCGGCGCCATCCCCGAGGCGCAGATCCGCGAGTTCCTGGACAAGCACGTGCCGCCCGGCGAGATGCTGGAGGCCGAGGCCGACCTGGCCGAAGCCGAAGGCCTGATGGCCGAGGGCGACCTGGAAGCCGCGCTGCAAAAGCTGGCCCACGCGGTGCAGACCGACCCGTCCAACGATGGGGCGCGCTTCGACTACGTGAAGGCGCTGCTGGAGCTGGGCCTGGTGCCCGAGGCCCGTGAGGCCTTCGCGCCCGTGGCCGCCAAGGCCGCCGACACGCTGACGCCCTCGCCTCGCCTGGCAGCCCTGGCCACCTGGCTCACCGCCATCGACGCCGCAGGCGCCGCCGACCCGACCGCGCTGAAGGCATCCATTGCGGCCAACAAGCGCGACTTCGACGCCCGCTTCATGCTGGCGCAGACCCACCTGGCGGGCCAGCGCTTCACCGAGGCCATGGACGAGCTGCTGGAAATCATCATGCGCGACAAGGCCTGGAACGGCGAGGCCGCGCGCAAGACCTATGTCGCCATCCTGGAGCTGCTGACCAAGCCGGCGCCAAAGCCGGCAGCCGAAGCCAAGAGCGGCACGCTGGAGCTCGCCGGCAAGGCCGCCGTCGTGCACAGCGACCCGCTGATCGACCAGTACCGCCGCAAGCTGTCGATGGCGCTGTTCTGAAGCCGGTCAGCCCGGGCTGACCGGCGCGGCGGCGCCGCCCGCGCCGGTCAAGGCGCGTCGCGGGAATTGTTGCGCTGCTCGCGCAGTTCGCGCAGCTTCACGCACTCGGCATCGTTGCGGTAGATCGGCTTCTCGCACTGCCGGTCGACGCACCAGGCGCGCGCCAACAGAATGCGGCTGCCGCAGGCTTCTGCCGCGGTGCGGGGCTCGGGCGGGGCCACGGTGGGGGTGGGTGCCGACGGTGCGGCCGCGGCGACGCTGGACGCCGCCGGCTCGGGCGCCGCGAACACGGGGCTGCGCGGCACGGGATGGAACTCGCCGGCCTTCTCGGTGACGATGGGCTTGAGCGCCCCGTCACGGCGCGGCGTTGCCGGCACGACGGCGGACGCAGATCGGGCCGGTGCGCTGGCGACCGGCGCGGGAGCCGGCGCCACGGCGCTGGCGGGTGCGGACGCCACCTCGGGTACGGGCAGCACGGCGCTCGCAGCGGAGGCCTGCGGCTCGGGCGCTGACGCCGCCGACGCCGCCTCGTCAGGAGCCGGCAGCGCATGCTTGGCGATGTTGTCGCGCAACTGCACGATGAAGAGGCCGAGCAGCAGCGCGGCGACGACACCGGCCGCGGCCAGCGCGCGCCACGGGCGTTTCTTCGGGGCGGCCGGTGCGGCAGCCACGGCGGGCATGGCCGACAGCAGCGGCATCAAGTCCGACGGCATGGCCTGCACGGTGTCGGCGAATTCGATGTCCAGCGGCTCGGGCGGCTCGGGTCGCAGTACCGGGCCGCGGGGCGGTGCGGCCTGCGGCGGCGGCACGGGCGCGCGGCCGTCGAGCACCTCGCGCCAGGCGGCCACGCTTTGCGGGCGCTGGTGCGGCGGCACGCGCAGGCCCCAGTCCAGCGCAGCCAGGAAACCGGCCGAATAGCCCGCGGCGGCCAGCGGCGCCAGCTCGTCGCCCATCGCGCGGGCCGTGCAGGGCGGCGGCGGATGGCCGGTCAGCAGCTCGTGCATGACGGCGGCCAGCGCATAGAAGTCGGTCCAGGGGCCCTGCTTCAGGCTGGTGGCCTCGGCGTATTGCTCGATGGGCGCGAAGCTGGGCTTGAGGATGGCCGTGAAGACCTGGGTGCGGTCGCCGATGGCCTGGCGCGCGGCACCGAAGTCCAGCAGGATGGGCGGGCCACCGTCGGCAGGCAGGAAGATGTTGTCGGGCGCGACGTCGCGGTGCCAGACGTTCTGCGCGTGCAGGGCCTCCAGGCCGCCGAGCACGGCGTCGAAGACGCGCCGCGCCCAGGCCTCGGGCGGCGGCGTGGGCTGCGCCTTGCGCGCATCGCGCAGGTTGCGGCCCACCAGCCGCGGCATGGCCATGTAGGCGGTGCCGTTGGCCTCCCAGAAGCGGTAGACCTTGAGCAGCGACGGGTGGTCGAAGCGCGCCAGCAGCCGCGCCTCGTTGACGAAGCTGCGCCGGCCCAGCTCGAAGGTCTCCTTCATGGACATGGAGCGCACCGACACCTGCGAGCGCCCGTCGCGCTGCGCGAACTGGCTGGGCATGTACTCCTTGATCGCCACCTCGCGCTCCAGCGAATGGTCGCGCGCGAGGTAGACGATGCCGAAGCCGCCCGCGCCCAGGGTGCCCAGGATTTCCAGCTCGCCGAAGCGGGTGCCGGGCGGCAGGGCGTTGACGGTGTCGTCGGCGGAGGCGTCGGCGGTCATGGCCGGCGAGGGTAACGCAGGGCGCAGGCCCTGAAAGCCCGGAACAGCCCGCGTCAGCGTGGCGGACTGCTCAGACCGGCCGCCGTCAAGCGCTCGACCCAGTCGCGGCGCTGGGCGGCGTCGCGAGCCCAGGCGGCGGTGGCGGCGTCGGCCTGGCGTGCGGACAGCGCATCCTCGCGCAGCAGCGCATAGACCTGGGCGAGGCGGGCGTGCAGCGCGGCGAGCTCGTCGGTGTCGCAGCAGGACTCTTCCTCGGCCTGCACCTCGATGGCGGCCTGGTCGGCCAGCGCCCGAGCGCGCAGCGCCTCGCCGGTGTTGGCCCAGCACCAGGCCAGGTCGGCCAGCAGGCTGCCACCCAGGCGGGCCAGGCCTGCGGCCATGGCGGCCGGCAGCTGGGCTTCGAGCAGGGTTGCGGCGTGGACGTAGTCGCCCTGCACGGTGAGCAGCTGGGCGCGCAACAGCGGCGTCAGGTCGCCGCGCGCCGAGCCGCCAACGGCGTCGTCGTAGTGACCGATGGACTCGATGCCGAGCAGGCCGGCAGGCGTCTCGCCGGGCATGCCGGCCAGCGCCGCGTGGCGCACGCGCAGGCCGCGCATCTGGGTCTGGTTGTAGAGCAGGGCCGCGAGGCCGGCATCGTCGCCTTCGGCGATGGCGTGCTGGCGCGCCCAGGCAAACCAGGGCGACGCGGCAGCCTCGCCGGCGGCCAGGCTCCAGGCCGAGGCCAGCGCCGTCGCGACGCGGTAGGCGGCGCCGTGGTCGTCCGGCCCCAGCACACCGAGGGCGGCACGCGCATGGCTGATGAGGCCGTCGATGTCGCGACCGACGAAATCCATCTGCGCCAGCCAGGCATCGGCCAGCGCCTGCAGCGACCGGGCGCCGCCGGCCGCGGCCATCACGCGGGCGCGGCGCACGCGGTCTCGCGCATCGCCGCCGAAGGCGCCGAAATAGGCCATCAGGCCCTCGGCCAGGTGCAGCCAGGCCGCCAGCTCGACGCGCGGGTGCACGAGGGCGCGGGCGTGCAGGCGGTCAAGCTCCTCGCGCGCCTCGGCTTCGCGGCCATGGCGCAGCCACAGGATGGCGCGCTGGGCCTGCAGCACGGCGGCGCGCGCCGGCATGGCAGCCACGGCGGCGATCTCGCCTTCGAGGCGCTGGGCCAGCCGGCTGCGCAGCTTGACCGGCCCGGCCGCGCTCATGCCGTCAACCGCTGCAAGGCTTCCTCGTACTTCTGCAGCGTTCGGGCGATGACCTCGGCCGGCAACGCCGGCGCCGGCGCCGTCTTGCCCCAGGGCTTGCCGTCGACGGTGGCCTGCTCCAGCCAGTCGCGCACGAACTGCTTGTCGTAGCTCGGCGGGTTGCTGCCCGGCGCGTAGCTCTCGACGGGCCAGTAGCGCGAGGAGTCGGGGGTCAGCACCTCGTCCATCAGCGTCAGCGTGCCGTCGACGTCCAGGCCGAACTCGAACTTGGTGTCGGCAATGATGATGCCCTTGGTCAGCGCGTAGTCCGCGGCGCGCTGGTAGAGCTGGATGGAGATGTCGCGCACCCGCGTCGCCAGGTCGGCGCCGATGATGTCGGCCATCTTGTCGAACGAGATGTTCTCGTCGTGGTCGCCCATCTCGGCCTTGGTGGCGGGCGTGAAGATGGGCGCGGGCAGCTTGTCGGCATTGCGCAGGCCCGGCGGCAGCGCGACGCCGCAGACACTGCCGCTCTTCTGGTATTCGGCCCAGCCGCTGCCGGCCAGGTAGCCGCGCACGACGGCCTCGACCGGCAGCGGCTTGAGGCGCTTGACGAGCATGGCGCGGTCGCGGATCTGCTCGCGCTCGGCGTCGGTGGCGACGGCCGTCAGCGGGTCGGCGCCGGTCAGGTGGTTGGGGACGATGCCCTGCAGCTTGTCGAACCAGAACAGCGCCATCTTCGTCAGCAGCGCGCCCTTGCCCGGGATGGGCTCGCCCATGATGACGTCGAAGGCCGACAGGCGGTCGCTGGCGACCATCAGGATGCGGTCGTCGCCGACGGCGTAGTTCTCACGCACCTTGCCGCGGCCGAGCAGCGGCAGGGAGGTCAGGCTGGATTCGTAGAGGGCTTGGGGCATGGCGCGGATTTTATGTGCCCGGCCGTTCCGGGCCGAGCGCCGGGCCGCCCCAAGCCGGCCCGCCGGGCGATGTGCTTGCGGCTCGATGGCGCAAGCATCGCCGTCCCCTTGGGGGACCGACCAGGCTTGCCCGCGTTCAGCCGGGCAAGACTGGGCGAGGGGCTCACAGGTAGCTTCTGACCTGGGCCGCAAAGCTGTGCACATCGATGGGCTTGGCCAGATAGCCGTCGCAGCCGGCCGCGAGAAAGCGCTGCTCATCGCCCTGCATCGCATAGGCCGTGAAGGCGATGACGGGGATGTCGGCCAGGCCCGGCGTGGCCTTGATGGCGCGCACCAGGCTCAGGCCGTCGCTGCCGGGCAGCTGGATGTCGACGAGGGCAATGTCGGGCCGGTAGGCGCGCAGCCGCGCCCAGGCCTCGTCGACGTGCAACGCGCGGTCAACGACGAAGCCGTCGGCCTCCAGCACGTATTGCGCGAGGTCGAGGTTGAGTTCGTTGTCGTCGACGAGGAGGACGCGTTCGCCGGCCATGTCAGCTCCCCGTCGTGGCACGACGGCCGCGGCGGTCCAGGCGGGCGGCGTTCAGCAGCGCGTCGCGCACTTCGGCCAGCGGCTGGGCCTTGCCGGCACCGGTGTTGATGGAAGCGATGGTGGTGGCCGAGCGGGCCAGCGCCTCGATGTCCTCGACGCCCAGGGCGAGCGCCGTCCAGACGATGACGGGCAGTTCGGCCCAGCGCGGGTTGGCGCGCAGCTCGTGCAGCACCTGGAAGCCGTCGACACCGGGCATCATCAGGTCCAGCACCAGGGCCGCGGGCTGCAGCGCCGGCAGGGCTTGCAGGGCCTCGGCGCCGCCGGCCACGCCGACCGCCTCGATGCCGTTGGCAGCCAGCGCGGCGCACATCAGCTCGCGGGCGGCGGCCTCGTCGTCGACGACCAGCACCGGCCGGCCCGGCACGAAGCGGTCGCGCAGCGGTACGAGGGCCCGCGCCAGCGCCGAGCGGCGCAGCGGCTTGGCCAGCACGTCGGACACCGGGAAGGCGACGCCAGCGCCGCTGGCCGACGTCAGCGCCAGTGCCTTGACGGCCGCGTGCATGGACGGCCCACCGGTGCGCAGCGCGGCCAGCATGGACAGGCCCGGCGAGTCGGGCAGGCCCAGGTCCAGGGCCAGCTCGGTGTAGCGGCGCACGCGCGCCAAGCGCAGCACCTCGGCGGCGGTGGCGGCGGTGTCGGCAGAGACGCCGGCCTGCGACAGCTCGCGGGCGACGCCGTCGCGCAGCGGGTGGTCGCGCAGCGCAACGAGCTGCTGGCGGGCTGGCCGCGGCGCGTCCGCCTCGGCGTCATCGGGCTGGCGCGGCAGCACCGCGTAGAAGCGGCTGCCGTGGCCGACCTCGCTGTAGACGCCCACACGGCCGCCCTGGGCCTCCACCAGCCGGCGCGTCAACGCCAGGCCCAGGCCCGTGCCCTGGTGGCGCTTGGTGAGGCCGTCGTCGAGCTGCTGGAATTCGACAAAGAGATGGCCGAGGCGGTCGCTGGGGATGCCGATGCCGCTGTCCTCGACCTCCAGCCGCCACAGCCGCGGGCCTTCGCCGACGGCGCGCAGCTCGACGCGGCCGCCAGCGGGCGTGAACTTGATCGCGTTGGACAGGTAGTTCAGCAGCACCTGCTTGAGCCGCGCGGGGTCGAGCACGAGGTCGCGCAGGTCGGGCGCAATGCTGGACTTGAGGCTCAGGCCCCGCTGTTCGGCCAGCACGGCGACGGTGGCCATCACGTCGTCGACGACGGCCGCCAGCTCGACGGGCTCGGGATGGAAGTCCATCTTGCCGGCCTCGATCTTGGACAGGTCGAGCACGTCGTTGATCATGGCCAGCAGATGCCGGCCGCTGCTGCCGATGTGCTGCAGCCACTCGCGCTGGCGCGCCGCGTCGGCCGGCTGGCCGCTCATCGTCAGCAGGTCGGCGAAGCCGATGACGGCGTTCAGCGGCGTGCGCAGTTCGTGCGACATGTTGGCCAGGAACAGGCTCTTGAGCCGGCTGCTCTCCTGCACGCGGCGGTTCTCGGCGGCCAGCCATATGGATTGCTGGCGGGCCTGCTCGGCGGTGCGCATCGCGGTCACGTCGGCGACGATGCCGACGAGGGGGCGGGTGCCGCTGTCGTCACGGGCGACGTCGTCGGCGTGCACGGCGGCGAGCATGTGCGCACGGTCCCAGGGGCCGGTGGAGTCGGGCTGGCCGAAGCATTGGTCGTAGCGGCGCGAACGTTGGATCTGTCCACTCTTGAGTTCCATCTCCCAGTCGCCGATGGCGGCCGATTCGAGCGCGAAGCGCAGCCGGGCCTCGCTCTGGCGCAGCGCGGCCTCGATCTGGCGCTGGTGGGTCAGGTCGCGCGCTGAATTGATGCCGCCGATGATGCGGCCGGCCGCGTCTCGCAGCGGCGAGACCTGAGCGGAGATCTCGACGCGGCGCCCGTCCTTGGCGACACGCACGGTGCGAAACGGCGGCATCTGCTGGCCCTGGGCGAGGTTGGCGATGATGCGCATCTCCTCGGCCTCGCGCTCGGGCGGGATCAGCAGTTGCACTGGCTGGCCGACAGCCTCGGCCGCCGTGTAGCCGAACATCTTCTCGGCGGCGGCGTTCCAGTTCGTGATGCGGCCGTCCAGCGACTTGACGATGATGGCGTCGGCGCTGGATTCGACGACGGCGGCCAGGCGGCGCGCCTCGGCCTCGGCCTCGGTCAGGCGGCCGATGTCGCGGAAGACGATGGCGACGCCGCGCACGCGGCCGTCGGCGTGGTGGGTCAGATCGGCATGGACTTCGATGGGATGGTGGCTGCCATCGCGCGCGATGCAGACCGCCTGGCGGCGGAAGGCGCCGTCGCGGTCACGCTCGCGCACGACGTCGATGGGGTTGCGCTCCCCCAGGCTCGCCGGCGTGCCCTCGCGCACGAAGACCTCCCAGACGGGATAGCCCAGGGCCTCGCGCGTCGGCCAGCCGGTGATGCGCTCGGCCACGGCATTCATGCGCGTGACGCGGCCCTCGCCGTCGGTCGTGATGAAGCCGGCGTCGATGGCGGACAGCGTCGCGGCCAGGCCCTGCTCGGTCTCCAGCAGATGGTCCTCGGCGCTGTGGCGGCGGTCTATCTCGCGGCGCAGCGCCTCGTTGGCGACACGCATCTCGTCGACGGAAGGCACGGCGAGCAGCGCCGGCATCAGCCGCCAGGCGACCACGGCCGTCAGCACCGATGCGCAGGCGGTGAAGACCTTGCCGGCCGTCTGCAGCAGGTAGTCAGGCCGCCAGATCGTCCAGACGTCCAGCACGTGGGTGATGCCGCAGGCAAAGATGAAGACGGCGAACAGCGTGGCCAGGCTGCCCAGGTTGACCTGCGGGCGCTGGCGCGCGTAGCGGGCGATGACCAGTGGAATGGAGAAATAGGCCAGCGCGATCGACAGGTCCGAGCCGACCATCGTCCACAGCAACCCGGGCGACCATTGGAAGCAGTAGCCGTGCGGCAGGAAACCCGCCCGCGCGACGATTCCGGTCAGCTCGTCCATCTCTCGCTCCGGCCCCAAACCGTCGAGAAACGTGGCTTATTCCCGCGCCGGCTTCAGCGCGGCGTGGTGAGCAGGTCGAAGCCGGCATAGCGGGCGATGAAGCGCTCCCGGCCTTCGCGCTCAAAGGCGGCCACGTCCCAGTCGCCCGGCAGCAGGCGCTGCGCGAAGGCGGTGCGAAAGCGGTAGACCTGGGCCGGCAGCGGCTTGCCGCCGGCCAGGGCCACGGTCACGTCGACGCGCTGGTACTCCGCACCTTCGAAGGCATCGAGCCGCGCCCAGGCGGCTTCGTCCACATCGCGGTAGAGCCGCCCCGCCACGAGGCCGCCGGGCGCCGCCTGCAGGCCGGGGTAGTCCTCGCCGCGCACCGGGTGGCGGCGGTGGCCCGCCAACGAGGCCGGCTCGCTGGCGAACTCGCGCCCGCAGACGCGGGCCATGATGTCGGCCCACATCAGCGAGCCGTAGGTGAAGCAGTGACGCGTCACTGAACCTTTTGCGCCAGCTCGCCGCGCGCGTAGGCGGCGGCGATGTCGCTCAGCGTGCGCGCCTTGATCTTGGCGGCCTGGCCTTCGCAGCCGAACTGCTGGTAGCGCTGCTTGGCGATGACCTTGGCGGCCTCGCGGGCGGGCTTGAGCCATTCGCGGGCGTCGAACTTATCGGGGTTCTCGGCCAGGAACTTGCGCACCGCGCCGGTCATCGCCAGGCGGATGTCGGTGTCGATGTTGATCTTGCGCACGCCCGCCGTACTGGTTGATGATGGCCAGCAGTTCCTCCGGCACGCTGGACGAGCCGTGCATGACGAGGTGGGTGTTGGGGATGCGCGCGTGGATTTCCTTCACGCGGCCAATGGCCAGGATGTCGCCGGTGGGTTTGCGGCTGAACTTGTAGGCGCCGTGGCTGGTGCCGATGGCAATCGCCAGCGCGTCCAGCTGCGTGGCCTTGACGAACACGGCGGCTTCCTCGGGGTCGGTCAGCATCTGGGAATGGTCCAGCTTGCCTTCGGCGCCGATACCGTCTTCCTCGCCGGCGTCGCCGGTCTCGAGGTTGCCCAGGCAGCCCAGCTCGCCTTCGACGGTGACGCCGACCTCATGCGCCATCGTGACGACCTTGCGGGTCACTTCCATGTTGTATTCGAAGGAGGCGGGCGTCTTGCCGTCTTCCATCAGCGAGCCGTCCATCATCACGGAGCCGAAGCCCAGGTCGATAGCGCCGGCGCAGATCTTGGGGCTGGTGCCGTGGTCCTGGTGCATGACCAGCGGGATGTGCGGGAAGGCTTCGCAGGCCGCCAAGATCAGGTGCTTGATGAAGGGCTCGCCGGCGTATTTGCGGGCACCGGCGCTGGCCTGCAGGATGACCGGCGCGCCCACCTCGTCGGCCGCAGACATGACCGCCTGCACCTGCTCCAGGTTGTTGACGTTGAAGGCTGGGATGCCGTAGCCGTGTTCGGCGGCGTGGTCCAGCAGTTGGCGCATGGAAACGAGTGGCATGGGATGTCCCCAATGAAGTTGATAAACCTTGGCGGCGCGGCAATCCAACCCTAGGCTGTAACCGCGCCGTAACTGGTTGGGGATTCTATGGAGTCGGTAGCGACCCCACCCCCCGCAGTTGAAGTAGTCAGCACAATGCGCGGTCATGACAAGACTGGTGTTCGACCACCTCACCAACTGGATCACGGCCGCTGCCAGCGAGCATTCGCTCGACCTGGCCAGCCACGTCGAGGAGCGCACCGGCGCCAGCCACCGGGCCGCGATGGCAGCGCTGAAGCGCCTGGTCGACGCCGGCTGGCTGACTCGCTCGGGCTCGGCCCGCCGCCCGGTCTACACCCCCGGCAGCCTGCGCCAGGTGGCGCGCAGCTACACGCTCTACGGCCTGCAGGAAGACCTGCCCTGGCAACGCGACTTCGCGCCCCACTTCGCGCTACCCAAGCACGTGGAGCGCATGGTCCAGCACGGCTTCACGGAACTGGTCAACAACGCGGCCGACCATTCCGGCGGCACCAGCGTCACCGTGTCGCTGCGCCAGACGCCCACTCACGTGCAGCTGCTCGTCAGCGACGACGGCTGCGGCGTGTTCGACAAGATCTGCAGCGCCTTCCAGCTCGAAGACCCCCAGCACGCGATGCTGGAGCTGAGTAAGGGGCGCCTCACCAGCGCCCCCGACGCCCACACCGGCCGCGGCCTGTTCTTCAGCAGCCAGCTGGCCGACGTCTTCGACATCCACGCCAACAACACCGCCTACCAGCGCCGCGCCTGGGAAAGCGCCGGCTGGCGCAAGGGTCGCGCGCTGCCGCGCCAGGGCAGCAGCATCTACATGGCGATTGCGCTGAACACGACGCGCACGCTGGACGGGATCATGGAAGCCTGGAGCATCCAGGGCGACGGCATCGAGTTCGACCAGACCGTCGTGCAGTTGCGCCTGCTGGCCGGCGAAGGCCAGGCGCTGGACTCGCGCGCCCAGGCCCGGCGCGTCGGCACGCGGCTGACGACCTTCAAGCGCGCCGAGATCAGCTTTGAAGGCGTGACCGACGTGGGCCACGGCTTCACGGACGAGCTGTTCCGCGTGTTCGCGCGCGCCAACCCACAGGTGGAGTTGGTGGCGACGAACGCAACGCCGAGGATCGAGGCGCTGGTGAAGAGTGCGCGGGCGGGATGAGATGGGTTCTCACCCTAGCCCTCGGGTTGCTGTGCACGGGAGCGCAGGCACAGGACCGCCAAGGCTGCAGCGACGCGATTGAACATGCGCTGCGGGAGGCACGCCCTCGCGACGCTGTTCTGGGCCTGCTCATCTCCCAGCATTGCAAGCCTTGGCCCGGGGCCGCGGACCGCGTCTCGGCCGCTGTGATGGCCTTCCAGAGCACATCCAAGCCCGCCGAGGGAGAAGCCTGGGACGTGGTCGTGGCGCTGATCGATGTCCACACCCTGCGGCCCCAACATCTGCGTTGGACGCATGTCGAATCTGACGCGCTGACCGGCATCAACGAGTACAGCTTCAAGCTCGACACCGCAGCCTGGCAACTGACGCCGCAACTGCGGGCGCTTGGGCTGCGCTTTCATTCCGCGGCCTATGGATCACGCTACGCCGAAGCCTATTGGAGCGACGAGCTGACCCTCTTCGCGCCCGAGGGCAACAGCCTGCGCGCGGTGCTGGGCGTCGTGACACAAGCCCGCAGCAAACTCGCCAACGGCGACTGGCAGGCCGCCAAGCTCTCACTGACCATGGGCCAGCCCGGACCGGCGGGATGGGCCGACATCGTCGTCACCAACTCCGAAAAGCAAGCCGGCCGCCCCACGCAACGATGGACCTACCGCTACGACGGCAAGACTTACGGGTTGAACACCAAGCCGGCGCCGTTCTGGAGCGATTACTGCTGCGCGCTGAGCTGGTGAGCCGGCTCAAGGCTTCCTGAGCGCCGGCACGGGCGGCACCGGAATGCGCGGGCCCTGGTAGCCCTCGACGACACCAAACCGCCCGCCGTCCTCCCGCGCCCAATCCATCGCCCAGGCCTGCATCTCCGCCGGCTCGCGGCCGACGAAGTTCCACCAAAGCAGCGGCGCTTCGGCCCACGGCTCGCCGCCCAGCAACAGCAACCGCGTGGCCGCCGCGCAGCGCAGCTCGACGGCTTCACAGCCGGCGCCGATGTAGAGCAGCGTGCCCGGCGTGACCGTCTCGACGGCGTCGTGGCCGGCGGGGCTCACGTCGACCTCGCCTTCCAGCAGCATCACGCCATGCTCGAAGCGCGTGTCCAGCGCCAGCGTCGCGCAGGCCGGGCCGGTGGCCGCGAGGTCCGCGCCCAGCAGCGGCGTGAAGCTGGGCACCGGCGAATGCTGGCCGGCGAAGTCGCCGATCAGCACGGTCGCGTCCCAGCCCTCGTTCAACGCGGCGTGCGGCAGATTGGGGAAATGCTGGAAGCTCGGCGCGCGCTCGCGCTCGGCATCTGGCAGCGCGATCCATAGCTGCGCCAGGTGGATGCGGTCGGACAGCGATTCCTCGCTGTGCGAGATGCCATGGCCGGCCGTCATCAGGTTGACCTGCCCGGCGCGCAGCACCTGCTCGGAGCCGAGGCTGTCGCGGTGCAGCACCTCGCCCTCGATCATCCAGCTGAAGGTCGACAGGCCCGTGTGCGGATGCGGGCCGACCTTCATGCGCTGCTCGGGCGGCAGCGTGGCCGGGCCGGCATGGTCGGCAAAGCACCAGGCGCCGATGGTGCGCCGGGCCTTGTTGGGCAAGGCCCGCTGGATAGGAATGCCGCCGACGTCGCCGATGTGGCTGACGATGCGCTCGACGAGGAAAGTCATGCCGCCCTCCGCTTCACGAAGTCGACGAAGCCGTGGACAAAGGTCTGCAACTGCCCCCGTACCCTGTCATCGACGAGATGGCCGTCGGCGTCAAAGACCGAGCCGGCCTTGGAGACCAGCAACTCGCCGGCCATCCAGAAATCGCAGCCGAAGGCATGCAGCACCGACAGCATCGCACGCTGGGACCGCACGGTGCCGAAGCCCCCGGACGATGCACCGACCAGGCCGGTGGGCTTGCCGCTGAACAGCTTGGCGCCTTCGCCGGGCGGACGCGACAGCCAGTCCAGCCCGTTCTTCAACACCCCAGGGATGGAATGGTTGTATTCGGGCGTGCCGATGAGCAATGCGTCGGCGGCGCGGATCTCCTCGCGCAGCGTCGTCACCGCCTCGGGGATGCCCAGGGCTTCGACGTCGCCGTCATAGAGCGGGATGCCGTGCAGCGTGCGCAGCTCCAGCGTGACGCCCTCGGGCGCCATGCCGACGGCGGCGCGCAGCAGGGCCGTGTTGTAGGAACCGCGCCGCAGCGCGCCGCTCAGGGCAATGATCTTCATGACGGCTCTCGTGACGGTGACGCGGCCATGATGCCAGGGCGCCAGCGCGTCAGCAGCAAGGCATTTCCCAGAACAGGTTCCGGCGGAACTTGGCCCCGTGCAGCGCGAGATGTCGATGACGTCGGCCACCAGTCGGGTTGTCCGGACTAGGATGGGTGCCCGCCTTGAGCCGCGACAGGAATCCCCGCGATGTATCAGTTCACCCTGCCCGACATGAGCTGCGGCCACTGCGTCGCAGCGATCACGCAGGCGCTGAAGTCCGTCGACCCGCAGGCTCAGGTGAGCGTCGATGCCAGCACCAAGACCGCCGCCGTGCTGAGCGCCCTGCCTCGTCAGACGCTGGCAGCCGCGCTGATCGAAGCAGGGTATCCGCCCACGCCTGCTAGCTGAGCGGCGCACCGCGCACGCTCATCCAATGACGCCGTCGCGCCGCAGGCGATCCAGCCTGCCGGCGCGGCGGTGCTTCAGGCGAACTTGAACGGGAGCTCGCGCTGGCGCTGCCCCGTCAGCCGCGCCACCGCGTTGGCCAGCGCCGGGGCCAGCGCCGGCAGGCCTGGCTCGCCCATGCCCTTGGGCGGGTCGTTGCTGGGCACGATGCTGACGGTCATCACCTTGGGTGCGTCCGGCATGCGCGGCATGGCCACGTCAGAGAAGTTGCCCTGCTCGACGACGCCATCCTTGAAGGTGATGCGGTGCGTCGGCATCGTCGTGGCCAGGGCCATGATGGCGGCGCCCTGCACCTGGGTCTCGACGGCCTTGGGATTCACGCAGAGGTTGCAGTGCACGCCGGCATGCACTTCCTGCAGCACCGGCTGGCGATCCTTGCCCTTGCCCTTCATGCCGGCGACGACGACGTAGGCGACGACGGACTCGAAGCTCTCGTGCACCGCCACGCCCCAGGCCTGCCCGGCTTTCAGCTTGCGCTTGCCATAACCGCTCTTGTCGACAGCGGCCTGCAGGGCCTGGCGATGCCGCTCGGCCTTGGCGTTGCCCTGCATCAGCTTGAGCCGGTAGGCGACCGGGTCCTGCTGGGTCGCGACCGCGATCTCGTCGATCAGCGTCTCCATCACGTAAGCCGTGTGCGTGGAGCCCACCGAGCGCCACCACAGCACCGGCACGTTGACGTCGGGGTGGTGCACGCTCAGGTTCATCGGCAGCTCGTAGGGCTCGCGCATGCCCTCGGTCGTCGTGCCGTCCACGCCCTTCTGGTAGCCGAAGCCCTCCAGCGGCGAGCCCTTCAGAATGCTCTGGCTGACGATGCGGTGCTGCCAGCCGAGCACCTTGCCGCTCGCGTCGAAACCGATCTCGGCGCGGTGCACGGTCATCGGCCGGTAGTAGCCCGACTTCATGTCGTCCTCGCGGCTCCAGATGACCTTGACCGGCATGCGCTGGCCGGCCTGGGCCAGCGCGACGGCGACGGCCGCCGCCTCGCGCGGCCATTCGGTCGCGGGCGTGGCGCGCCGGCCGAAGCCGCCGCCGGCCATCTGCACATTGATCTGCACCTGCTCCGGCTTCAGGCCCACCGTCTTGGCGATGTTCATCGCATCGATGCCGGGCATCTGGGCCGCGTAATAGACGTCGCAGCGGTCGGCCTTCAGATCGACCGTGCAGGCCAGCGGCTCCATCTGCGCATGGTTCAGGTAGGGAAAGACGAAGTCGGCCGTGATCTTCTTGGGCGCCTTGCTCCAGCCGCTGGCGTCGGCCTGGAACTCGGGCTTGGGCGCCGGCGTGCCAGCCGTCCTGGCCAGGGCCAGGTACTGCTTGGTCAGCGCCTGGGTGTCGGGCTTGACGACGCCGCCCAGGTCCCAGTCGACCTTGAGCGCGTCGCGCCCCTTCTTGGCGGCCCAGTAGCCGCTGGCCACCACGGCGACGCCCTGGCCGCCACGGTCGAGCGTGACCGGCAACACGGCCTTCACGCCCTTGACCTTGAGCGCCTCGGTCGAGTCGAGCTTGGCGACCTTGCCGTTGAACACCGGCGGGCGCTGGATGACGGCGACCGCCATGCCAGGCAGCTGCACGTCCATGCCATAGGCCTGGCGACCGGTGGACTTGGCCTGGCTGACGGTCAGCGTGGTCGGCTGGCCGATGAGCTTGAAGGCCTTGGGGTCCTTCAGCGTGACGGCCTCGGGCACGGTCTGCTTCATGGCGGCGTCGAAGAACTCGCCGTAGCCGGCGCTCCTGCCCGCGCCCGAAATGACGCCGTTCTCGGCCTTCAACGACGAGGCTGGCACGCCCCAGCTCTCGGCCGCCGCCGCGACCAGCATGGCCTTGGTGCGAGCGCCCAGCTCGCGGTACTGCTGGTAGCTGTTCTTCACCGAGTTGGAGCCGCCGGTCAGGTGGATGCCGAACAGCGGGTCCACGTAGGCGCCCTTCTGGTCGCCGAAGCCGGTGCGGACCTTGCTCCAGTCCGCGTCCAGCTCCTCGGCGCAGATCATGGCCAGGCCGGTCTCGATGCCCTGGCCCATGTCCATGCGGTTGCACAGGATGGTGGTGGTGCCGTCCTTGGCGATGCTGACGAAGGCCAGCGGTTGCTCGGTTGGCTTGGCGCCGGCTTTCGGAGGCTGCGCGGCGGCAACGCCGGGCAAGACATCCAAAAGGGCCAGGCCGACGGCGCCGCCGACCGTGGTCGTGACGAAGCTGCGGCGGGACAGGCCGGACGAGGCGCGGCCGCTGACGGCGGCGTCGATGCGACGGGGATTCAGCATGGCAACCTCCTCAGGCGAGCTTGGCCGCGGCCGCATGGATGGCGGCGCGGATGCGGGTGTAGGTGCCACAGCGGCAGAGATTGCCGGCCATGGCCTCGTCGATCTGCGCGTCGCTGGGTTTCTTGTTGCCCTTCAGCAGCGCGACGGCGCTCATCACCTGGCCGCTCTGGCAGTAGCCACACTGCGCCACGTCGTGCTCGACCCAGGCGGCCTGCACGGCCTGGCCGACCTTGTCGGTGGCGATGCCCTCGATGGTCGTGACCTGGGCACCGGCCACCGACGAGATCGGCGTCAGGCAGCTGCGCACCGGCGCGCCGGCCACGTGCATGGTGCAGGCGCCGCACTGGGCCGCGCCGCAACCGAACTTGCTGCCGGTCAGCTGCAGCTCCTCGCGCACGGCCCACAGCAGGGGCATGTCAGGGTCGGCGTCCAGCGCGACGGCGCGACCGTTGACGGTCAGGTTGATCATGGGGGGCTCCTCCGGGGGTGGGAAGCGAAGGACTCTAGCCAGAAGCCGCCGCCCAGTACTTCAGTCAGGCATTGCCGGCGCGGTACGCAACCTCAGCCCATGTCCGGGCGTCCGATCGCATCGGCCAGCGCCTCCAGGCCGACGGGCTTGACCAGGTGGGCGTCGAAACCCGAGCGCACGGAGCGCTCGATGTCCTCGGGCTGGCCGTAGCCCGTCAGCGCCACCAGGCGCAACGGCGCCACGGCCGGTTCGGCGCGCAGCCGCCGGGCCACCTCGTAGCCGTCCATGCCAGGCAGGCCGATGTCCAGCAGCACGACGTCCGGCCGCCACGACAGCGACAGCACGATCGCCTCCGTCGCGCTGAAACCGGTGCGCACCTCGTGGCCCTCGATGCGCAGCATCATGGCCAGGGACTCGGCCGCGTCCTCGTTGTCGTCGATCAACAGGACACGGCGCGACACGAAGTCCGCAGCGTTCATCACCACCTCGGTGGCCGCGCCTGGCCTGACAACGGCCGGCGGATCCCGAAGCTGGCGCCGCGGCCCACGTCCGCGCCGTGCGCGCGCATCAGCTGGCCGCGCTCGCCGCCGCCGGGCAGGCAGGCGTTGTCGACGTCGCGCGGCGGCATGAACAGGCTCATGCGGCAGCCCGGGCGCGAGGGAGCGAATGGCGGTGTGGCGGGCAATGCATGGCGGCTGTGTCAGGGACGAAGGTGGGCCTGCCGCGACGATAGCGTGTCTGCGCACCGGCCACAGCCGGGTCGGTACCCATAAAAAAAGAGGCTCCGAGGAGCCCCTTCCAGCAAGCGCCTCGAGGCGCCGCACGTCATTTGAACTGGTAGTTCGCGCTGACGTACCAGAAACGGCCGCGCGGATCCACGAAGGAGCCGGCATAGCCGGTCACGTGCGAGCCATAGCTGGACACGGCCGTGAACGGCGGGTCCTGGTTCAGCAGGTTGCGCGCGCCCAGGCGCAGGGCCAGCGTGGGGATGGGCTTCCAGCCCAGCCCCACGTTCCAGCGGCTGCTGTCCTTGACCTTGTGCTCGATGGACGGGCCGACGTTGGCCTCGACGAGGCCGGCCGATTCGGTCCAGCCCTTCACGAAGACGTTCTCCAGCGTCACGTTCCAGTTGCCCATCGCCCAGTCGAAGGCCAGCGTGTGCTGCCACTTGGGCACCGGCTGGATGCCGGCGCCGTCGCCGGCCGTGCCCTCGTAGGAGACGAACGGCGTGTTCTTGCCGTTCTGCTGCTTCCAGTTGTTGATGTGGGTGCCCGTCAGGCTGACGCCCAGGCGGCCCCACTCGCCGAGCGCGAAGTTGGACTTCACATCGAGGTCGATGCCGGAGGTCTTGAGCTCGCCCAGGTTTTCGACCGGCGTCTCGATGTAGCTGATGAAACCATTGGCCAGGCGGTGGATGCGCGCGGCGTAGCGCTGGTACAGCGTCGTGTCGGACATGATGGCGTCGCCGCCGATGGTGCCGATCTGGTCCTTCTTCTGGATGTGCCAGTAGTCCAGCGCGATGGACAGATCGCGCATGGGCTCGAACACCGCGCCGAAGGAGTACTGGCGCGACTTCTCGGGCTTGAGCGACGGGTCGCTGGACAGGCGCACGTTGAACTGCGTCTCGCAGCGCGGGTCGCCGGCATGGCCGGCCGGGCAGTCGGGGTCGACCAGCGAGTTGGCGGTGTTGGTGAACGCCGTCGGACTGTGCACGTCCCACAGCGTCGGCGCGCGAAAGCCCGTGCCGACGCTGGAGCGCAGCAGCACTTCCTTGCTGGGTTGGAAGCGCAGCGTCAGGCCCGGGTTGAAGGTGGAGCCGAAGTCGTTGTAGTGGTCGTAGCGCGCCTTGACGCTGGCCTCCCAGCCCTTGGCGAAGGGCATGGACAGCTCGGTGAACAGCGCATAGATGCTGCGCGAGGCGACCGTCTTGGGCACGGTGCCTTCGCCGCCGATGTGCAGGCCCTGCTCGTAGTCGGCGTTGACGGCGTGGTCGTCGGCCTTCTCCTTGCGCAGGTCGGTGCCCACGGCCAGCATCATCGGGCCGCCGGCCATGGCCATCAGCTCACGGCTGGCGTGCACGTCGAAGGCGTAGGTCGTGCTCTTGGAACGGCGCATCGGCCCTTCCATGCGCGCGCGGTCCAGCGCGGCCAGGCCGGCGGCGTCCTGCGGGCCGAAGGGGTTGATGGCGCCCGAGGCCAGCTCGGTGATGAAACGACCCTCGTGCAGGTAGTTGAAGTAGTCCAGCGAGCCCTTGGCCTGCGACAGCGTCAGGCCGGCGTCGTAGTCCCAGCCGGCGGCGATGCCGGTGGCACCGGCGACGAAGCGGGTCTGCTCGTTGAGCGTGTCGTTGGTGCGCGGGCCGACGGGCACCGAGCGCATCGCGATCTCGGTGAAGCCGCCGCCCAGCGTATCGAACTGCGCCGGCGTGTAGCCCAGGCTGGTCAGCAACGCGGCGGGGAAGAACTTGCTCGAGATCGGGAAGGCGAAGGACGGGTAGGTGCCGTCGGCCTTCACGTGGCCGGCCGTCGAGTCGATGGGCACGGGGGCGACGCGGCCGATGGAGTGGTTGCGCGCGTAGCTGCCTTCGAAGAAGAGCTGCGAGTCGCCGCCCATGTCGATGGTCAGGCGGCCGAAGGCGTCGGCCTTGGTCGAGTCGGGCAGGTTCTCCTGGATGGCCGGATAGATGAAGCGGCAGCGCTTGATCGGCGTGCCGTTGGGCGTCGTCGCGGTCAGCGTCTGGATGGTGTTGAAGTCGGGATCGCAGGGGCTGAAGTTCGCGCCCGCGTTCGGGTAGGCGCCAGGGGTGATGTTGAAGTCGACCAGGCGGCCGGGGAAGGAGCGGCCCGAGGTCGGCGGATCGGAGCCGGGGATCTCCTGGATGCCGCGCAGGTACCACTTCTGGTCCAGCGCCGCGAGCTTGGTCTGCTTCTTGATGTTGCCCGTCAGCAGCAGGTTGTAGCCGTCGGTCTTCAGTCCGCCCATGCCGAAGGACACCGATGCGGCGGTCTCCTTGCCGCCGATGTTCTTCTCGGTGTTGCCGTACTTCAGCGTGACCTCGCCCTTGTCGTAGTCCTTGCGCGTGATGAAGTTGATGACGCCGCCGACGGCGTCGGTGCCGTAGACGGCCGAGGCGCCGTCACGCAGCACTTCAATGCGGTCGATGGCCGCGAACGGGATGCTGTTCAGGTCCACCGACGAGTTGCCGCCGATGGAGCCGAAGGCGAAATTGGCCATGCGCCGGCCGTTCAGCAGCACCAGCGTCGAGTTGGGCCCCAGGCCGCGCAGGTTCGCAAAGCTCTGCGCGTAGCCGGCGCCCTGCGTCGTGTCCGACTGCATCGCGGTGTTGGCGCCGACGCGGCGCAGGATGTCCTCGATGTTGGTGGCGCCGGACTTCATGATCTGGTCGCGCGTGATGACGCTGACCGGCAGGGCCGTCTCGGACTCGACGCGCTTGATCGACGAGCCGGTGACGGTGATGCGCTCGAGCTGCTGCTGGGGCTGCGGCTGCTGCGCCCAGGCCGGGGCCGAGACGAGACCGGCGCCGAGCAGGGCCCATGCCAGGCGGGTATTTCGGTGTTGCATGAAGTGCTCACTCCTCTGGTTGACGGTGGGACGGTTCAGGGCCCTTCAGGGCTCTCGCCGCGGTGCGGCAAACGTCCACGTGTGAAGAAGTGTTGGGCGTGTGTAAACGCGCATCCCCCTGCGGGAAGTCAGGCTGTGGTGCTTTCGCCGCAGCTCAAACTAGGGCCTGACTTCCCGCACGGGGAAGGTCACGCGAACAGCATCACGCTCGCGCGTATTTCGCCAGGGCCTGCAGCAGCGCGGCCAGGCTCAGCGGCTTGGTCAGGTGGGCGTCGCAGCCGGCCGCGAGGGACTGCTGAACATCCGTGTCGAAGGCATTGGCCGTCAGCGCGACGATGGGCGTGCGAGGCCGTCCCTCGGTGCCTTCGACGGCCCGCCACCGGCGCGTTGCCGACAGGCCGTCCAGGCCCGGCATCAGCATGTCCATCAACACCAGGTCGAAGGCCTGCTCGCGCAGCGCGGCCAGCGCCTCCAGGCCGTCGCGGGCGCGCGTGATGCGGTGCCCGAGCGGCGCCAGCATGCCTTCGATGACGAGCACGTTGACGTCGTTGTCCTCGGCCAGCAGCAGATGAAGCGAACGGCTCGGCGCCACGCGCTCGCTGCGCGGCTGGCCCAGGACCTCGTGAGGCGGCGTGGTGTCGGGCAGGTCCAGGCTGACCTCGAAGCGGCTGCCGTCGCCGGGACGGCTCTGCACGCTGACGTCGCCGCCCATCAGCCGCGCCAGGCTGCGCGTGATGGACAGGCCCAGGCCCGTGCCGCCGAACTCGTGCGCGATGCTCGCGTCGGCCTGCGCAAAGGGCTGGAAGATGCGCTCCAGCCGCTCGGCGGCGATGCCGATGCCGGTGTCCTGCACGCTGATCAGCAGCAGGCCGTCGGCCTGGCGTGACAGCTCGACGGTGACGCCGCCGGCCTGGGTGAACTTGATGGCGTTGCCGACCAGGTTGGTGACGACCTGGGCGACGCGCTGCTGGTCACCGCGCACCCAGCCGGTGGCCTCGGTGCGCGCGAACAAGCGCAGCCACAAGCCCTGGGCCTGCGCACGCTCGCGCAGCAGTTCGAGCTGCAGCTCGATGAGGTCGACGAGGTTGAACGGATGCGAGGCCAGCTCCAGCCGGCCGCTCTCGATGCGGGCGTTGTCGAGCAGGTCGTTGATGAGGGCGAAGGCCTGGCGGCCGGCGTGGCCCAGCACCTCGACGTAATGCGCCTGGTCGGGCTTGAGCGGCGAGCGGGCCAGGATGTCGGAGAAGCCCAGCACCGCGTTCATCGGCGTGCGCATCTCGTGGCTGACCTGGGCCAGCAGCTCGGTCTTGGCGCGGCTGCGCGCGTCGGCCAGCTCGCGCTCGCGCGTCAGCTCGTGCTCTCTCGCGCGCGCCCGGCGTTCCTGCTCGACGGCGGTCAGCACCAGCGCCAGCGCCAGCAGGTAGAGGCCCGGCGCCGGCGTCGGCAGCAGGCCGGCCAGCACGGCGCACCAGGCGGCCAGCGTGATGCCCATCATGGCCGCACCCGCCGCCAGCGCCTGGTGGCGCCACAGCAGCGGCAGCGCGCCCAGCGCCAGCAGCAGCGCGTCCAGCGCCCAGACGGCGGCGCCGCGCTCGCGCAGCAGCGGCAGCGGCTCGGCGCCCAGCGCTTCGAAGAGGGCGGCGTTCAGCGCCGTGCCGGTCAACCGGCCCTGCGGCGTCATGACCTCGTCGGCAAAGAAGGCGCTGCTGCCGACGAACACGCTGCGGCCGGCGAGCTGTTGGGCGAGCTCGGCGTCGTCGGCCTCGCCCAGGGCCGCGCGCATCAGGCGCTGCCAGGACACGCGCGGCAGCTCGCCGCCGTTCAGCGGCAGGCGCAGGCGCAGCCGGCCTTGCGCATCCAAGGGCCAGCGACGCGCGCCGGCCACCAGGTCGCCGCCGTCCAGCGCCCAGGCCGGCGCGCCGTCGGCACGCAGCCTCGCGGCCAGCGCCAGGCTGGGCAGGCTGCGGCCCTGCACGCGGTGCAGCAGCGGCAGGCGGCGCAGCAGGCCGTCGTCGTCCAGGGCGACCGAGATGACCCCCAGGCTCGCGGGCTCGGTCAGCGCGTCCAGCAGGGCGTCGGCCGGCGGCGTCAGCCCGGCCCAGTCCAGCCCCGGCGCGCGGCTCACGCCCAGGCGTTGCAGCGCGTGCTGCTCGGCCGCGCTGGCCGGCGCCAGTTCGACGGCGGCGCGCTGGCGCGATGCCAGGCCGGCAGCGGCCAGCACCGTGGGCGGCGCGCCGGCCAGGGCCTTCGCGAAGCGTGCGTCACCCTCGCGCGGACCGGCGAAGACGATGTCCATGACGACGAGGCGGGCGCCGGCCTGGTGCAGATAGTCCAGCAACAGCGCGTAGACCTCGCGCGAGTACGGCCACTCGCCCAGCGGCTCGCGCAGCGCGCGCAGCGAGGCATCGTCGATGTCGACGATGACGCTGCCGGGCGCGGCCGGCGCCGGCGCGGCAGCGCGCACCAGCGCGTCGCCGAGCGCGTTGTCGACGTGCGACTGCACACCGGCCAGGCTCAGCAGGGCCCACAGCGCCACCGCGCCGGGCAGTGCGAGCCAGGGCCAGCGCATCAGAGCGCGGGGATCAGCAACAGCGGCAGCAGCCAGAGCCAGCGCGGGTAGGGCTGCTCGATCATCTGCGTCTGGCCCCAGGGGCTGGCCGCCCCGGCCGCGTTGAAGGCGCGGGCGCGCAGGAAGTACTTGCCCGGCGACGGCTTGGGCAGGGCGAGCTGGGGCTCATCGGTCTGGTAGCGCTGCACGTCGGCGCCGTCGAAGATTTCGGTCTTGGACCACTCCAGCTCGTAGTGCGTGACGCCGGCATCGGCGCGCCAGCGCAGCTTGAGCTGATCGCCGCTGACCTCGGGCTCCACCGGCGGCGGCGCGGGCGGCGGGGGCTTGAGCTCGAAGGTCTGCGCGTCGCTGAAGGGACCGGAGCGACCGCCGGCTTCGACGGACGCGATGCGCCAGTGGTAGACGCCGTCGGGCAACCTGACCTCGTAGTTGGCCGCGTCGATGGGGGGTGGCTGCAGCGCCAGGTCCTTGAAGCCGGCGTCGCGCGCGATCTGCAGGCGCACATCAGGCGCGACGGTGTTGCGCGTCCAGGCCAGGGCCATCTCGCCGCTGTAGCTGACGGCACCGGCGGCCGGCGCCCGGATGAACGGTGGTTCGGGGCGGGCCTGCAGCGTCACGGTGGCGTCGGCCGCGGCGCCTTCCTGGCCGCGTGCGTCGATGGCACGCACGCGCAGGGTGTAGTCGCCGTCGGCCAGCTCGCGTGCCTCGGGCCAGGTGGCCACGGGCTCGGCGACATGGGCGTCCAGCAGCAGGCGGTCGACGTCGCCTCGGGGGTAGAGCTGTGCACGCCAGGTGGCGGCGCCAGCCGGGCCGCCGGCCCAGGCCAGGTGCAGCGGCAGCCGTTCCGCCAGCGGCGCCAGGCCACTCAGGTCTGGCGCCGGCAGCAACGGCGCGACCGAGCGGGCAGCGCCTTGCGCCAGCAGACCCTGGTCGGCGGCCACGTCAGCGCCCAGGCCGTCGGCATGCACGGCGCCGTGCAACACCTGCATGCGGCTGGCGCCTTCGGCGATCTGCACGCGGAATTCGGTGCCACGCACGCCCAGGTTCACGTGCGGCGTGCGCAGCTCGTACAGCGGTACGCGCTGGGCATTGGGCGCGACGTGGTTGTCCACGCCGCCCTTGGCCAGGCTCAGGCGCACGGCGGGAATGGCGCCGCGGCCGAGCACGAGGAGCTGCTCCAGCGTCACGTCGCTTTCGGGCGGGATCAGCAGCCGCGAGCCGTCGGCAAAGCGCAGGCTGGCGCTGGCCTGGGCGCCGGTGCGGATGCGGTCGCCGCTGAGCAGCGTGGCGCCGGCCACCAGGGCTTCAATGCCGGCGCCGCGCTGGCGTTGAACCTCGCCCTTGACGAAGGCAGCCTCGGCGACGCTGGCCTCGCGCTTGAGCCAGGCGACCGGCATGCGCAGCGTGCTGCCCGGCCGCAGGCGCAGCGGGTCGGGCACGTGGTTGAGCTTTTGCAGGTCGCGCCAGGTCCTGGGCCGCGCCATCCAGGCCTGCGTCAGCGTGATCAGCGTGTCACCCTTCTGGATGCGGTAGCGCCAGTCGGCGTCGGCCGCGTCCGTGGGCTGCGCCCTCGCCAAGCTCAAGCTCAGCAACAGGCCTGTGGCCAGCCACACTTTTTGTGCTTTCATCGAAGCCCCCTTCCCTCGCGGCAGGGTGCATCCTAGTCATAACTGAGAATGCGCGACACCACGAGGAGGGCGTGCGATGTTCACGATTTCGGCCTTTACCGGCTGGCTGCGCCGCCACCGCATCGCCTGCTTCGGACTGATGGTCCTGAGCTTCATCGCCTTCGGCCTGCTGACGCTGGACCTGGTGCGCCTGGTCAGCGCCAACGTGGCCTTCGTGTCGGAAAACGGCTGGCAGGGCCTGCAGGACGGCGGCCTGCGTCAGCTGCTAGAGCTGCTCGCCTCGGTCGTCATGGCGATGCTGTCCTGGCTGCTGTTCAAGGTCTGCGAGACCGTGCTGGTGCAGTGGCTGACGCGCTAGGAACCCGACCAGGCGCCTAGGCCTGGGCGAGCGCGTCCTGCAACTGTGAGCGCAGCCGGCGCAGACGCTGCAGCTCCTGGTCAGGCGCCTGCAGGGCCGGCCACAGCAAGGCGACGAGATCGCGCGCGCTGGCCTCCACGTCCAGCTGCCGACCGGTGATGACGACCTCCCACAACATGTGCTCCATCGGCCCGAAGACGAGGGAGCGCAGCAGCCGCAGCGGGATGTCATTTCTGACCTCCCCCGCCTCCTGGCCGCGTGCGAGCAGGTCCATCAGCGGCGCGGTGTAGCGGCGCTGCAGCTCGACGAAGCCTTCACCCAGGTCTTGCCCCTTGGTCCGGCCTTCGGACAGCACCAGCGCGCACAACCCAGTACCTTGGATCAGGAACAGGCGCAGATGCGTCAGCACGACGAATTCGAGCTGCTCGCGCACCGGGGCCGCGCGCGGCAGGCCGGCCTCGATGGCGGCGATGATCTCGTCGTACCAATCCTGGATGACGCGCATGCACAGCTCGCGCTTGCCGCGGAAGTAAGTGAAGACGGTGGCCTCGGAGATGGCCAGGCGCTGCGCAATCTCGGTGGTGGTCGCGCGTTCGTAGCCGCGCTCGGCGAACACCTCGCGGCCCACGCGCAGGATGTCGCGCACGCGCTGCTCGGCCTTCGGGCCGGCGGGCGAACGGCGCTGGGGAGTTGCGGTGGCGGCAGTCATCGAGGCCGCATTCTGCGCAAATATTGAGTAATACTCAAGTCGGCATTGCGTCCGCGTTCGCCCTGGATTATTCTGGCGCCCCTCACGCGGCTTACGAGGCCGCCAAACGATCAAGTTGAGCCTTGCTTAAGCTGGGCTCGCGGGAGACTCCATGCCGGTCCTGAACACGCAGCTCAACCCCCGCTCGGCCGACTTCAAGGCCAATGCGGAGGCGATGCGCGGCCTCATCGACGACCTGAACGCCCAGCTCGCGCGCATCGCCCAGGGCGGCGGCGACGCCGCGCGCGCCAAGCACACGGCCCGCGGCAAGCTGTTGCCGCGTGACCGCGTGGAGATGCTGCTGGACCCGGGCACGCCCTTCCTGGAACTGGCGCCGCTGGCCGGCCTGAACCTGTACGACAACGCGGCGCCAGGCGGCGGCGTGGTGGCCGGCATCGGCCGCGTAGCGGGCGTGGAGTGCATGGTGGTGTGCAACGACGCGACCGTGAAGGGCGGCACCTACTACCCCATCACCGTCAAGAAGCACCTGCGCGCGCAGGAGATCGCGCAGCAGAACCGCCTGCCCTGCATCTACCTCGTGGACAGCGGCGGCGCCAACCTGCCGAACCAGGACGAAGTGTTCCCCGACCGCGACCACTTCGGTCGCATCTTCTTCAACCAGGCCAACCTGTCCGCCGCCGGCATCCCGCAGATCGCCGTCGTCATGGGTTCCTGCACGGCCGGCGGCGCCTACGTGCCGGCGATGAGCGACGAGACCATCATCGTCAAGAACCAGGGCACCATCTTCCTGGGCGGCCCGCCGCTGGTGAAGGCCGCGACCGGCGAGGTCGTGACGGCGGAAGACCTGGGCGGCGGCGACGTGCACACGCGGCTCTCCGGCGTCGCCGACCATCTGGCCAACAACGACACGCATGCACTGGCCATCGCGCGGCAGTCGGTCGCGCGGCTGAACTGGACCAAGGCCAGCCCGCTCGCGATGCAGGAACCGAGGGCCCCGGCGCACGACCCCGCCGAACTGCACGGCGTCATCCCGACCGATACGCGCAAGCCCTTCGACATCCGCGAGGTCATCGCCCGCATCGTCGACGGCTCGGAGTTCGACGAGTTCAAGGCCCGCTACGGCGCCACGCTGGTCTGCGGCTTCGCCCATATCGAGGGCATGCCGGTGGGCATCGTCGCCAACAACGGCATCCTGTTCGCGGAGAGCGCCAACAAGGGCGCGCACTTCATCGAGCTGTGCTGCCAGCGCAAGATCCCGCTCGTCTTCCTGCAGAACATCACCGGCTTCATGGTCGGCCGCAAGTACGAGAACGACGGCATTGCCCGCGCCGGCGCCAAGATGGTGACGGCCGTGGCCTGCGCCCAGGTGCCGAAGTTCACCGTCATCATTGGCGGCAGCTTTGGCGCCGGCAACTACGGCATGTGCGGCCGCGCCTACTCGCCGCGCTTCCTATGGATGTGGCCCAACGCACGCATCTCGGTGATGGGCGGCGAGCAGGCGGCCAGCGTCTTGTCGACGATCCGCCGCGACGCCATCGAAGCCAAGGGCGGCGCCTGGAGCGCCGACGAGGAAGAAGCCTTCAAGGCGCCGCTGCGCCAGCAGTATGAAGACCAGGGCCATCCGTACTACGCGTCGGCCCGGTTGTGGGACGACGGCGTCATCGACCCGGCCGACACGCGCCGAGTCCTGGCGCTAGGGCTGTCGGCGTCGCTGAATGCGCCCATCCCGGAGACCAAGTTCGGCGTGTTCCGGATGTGACGGCGATGCGTTCCGTGTGGCTGCTGGCTGCAGCGCTTCTGTCTTTCGCCGCCGAGGCCAGGCTCGTCGAACAGCAGTTCGACCTGCCCGTCCACGTCACCACCGCCTGGGGCAAGTTGGTGGAGCACCCGATCCGCGTGACGCTCGTGTTCGATGACACGACGCCCGCGCCGCGGCCTGTGCTGCTGCTCAACCATGGCCGCGCCGTCGACGCCGCGGCCCGCGCGGCATTCGGCCGCGCGCGCTTCACGGATGCCTCGCGCTGGCTGGCCGAGCGCGGCTTCCTCGTCGCCATGCCCACGCGGATCGGCTACGGCGTCACGGGCGGCGAGGACGTGGAAGACTCGGGCAGTTGCAGCAACCGGCTCTACCCCGCCGTCTTCAAGGCCGCAGCGGACCAGAGCCTGCAACTGCTGGACGAACTGCTGAAGCGCGACGACGTGCGCCGTGACCGCACCGTCGTCATGGGGCAGTCCTTCGGCGGCGCCACCGCCGTGACGCTGGCCGCGCTGAACCCGCCCGGCGTTGTCGCGGCCATCAACTTCGCCGGCGGCAGCGGCGGCGATCCCACGGGCCACCCCGAACAGCCCTGCTCGCCGGCCGCGCTGAAGCGGCTGTTCACCGGCTACGGCCAGACGGCGCACGTGCCCATGCTGTGGGCCTACACCGAGAACGACCGCTACTTCGGCCCTGCGCTGCCGCGCGAATGGGTGCAGGCCTTCCGCGATGCCGGCGGGCCCGCCGAGTTCATGCACTTCACGCCGCACGGCGACGACGGCCACCAGCTGTTCGCCAAGTTCCCCCAGGTCTGGCAGCCGGTGGTGGCGGACTTTTTGCGCCGCCAAGGTTTCGACATCAAGGACTGAACATGGTCGCCATCCGCGCGCTGACCGCCGACGACTGCATGCACGCGCTCACCGCGCTGCTGCACATGTCCTACGCGTCGCTGGCCGAGCAGGGCTGGAACTTCACCGCCGTGGATCAGACCGAGCAGGTCACACGCGACCGCCTGGCCGGTGCCCAGGGCTTCGTCGCCGAACTCGACGGCCGCCTCGTCGGCACCGTCGCCGTGCGCGGCCCCAAGCCGCCCGACGAGGCCTACATCGCCGACCCGCCGCCGCCGCTGTACACGACGCCCGGCACGGCCATCCTGTCCCAGCTCGCCGTGCACCCGGACTGCCGCGGCCTGGGCCTGGGCGAGCGGCTGATGGACGCCGCCGAGGCTTGGGCGCGCGAACAGGGCTTCGCGCAGCTCGCGCTGGATACCGCCGAGCCCGCCGTCGCGCTGCGCCGCCGCTACGAGCGCCGCGGCTACGTCACCGTCGGTGGCGTGCAGTGGCAGGGCAAGACCTATGCGTCCGTGCTGATGAGCAAGGCGCTCGTGCCATGCTGACGATGCGCCGCGCCACTGCCCTGCTGCTGGCCGGGTCGCTGGGCCTCATCGCCACCGCCGGCGCGATGGACATCGTCACCTTGCGCGCCACGCTGCGCCGCCCGGCGCTGACGCTGCATTGGGCGCCGCTGGACGACGATCTTGCCCACCCCGCCGTCGTTGCGCTGCATGGCTGCAGCGGCCTCTACAAGCGCGACGGCCACACGCTGGACGCACGCTACCCCGGCTATGTCGAGCGCCTGCACGCGTTGGGCTTTCACGTGCTGCTGCCCGACAGTTTCGGCTCGCGCGGCCTCACCTCGGTCTGCACGCAACGCTACAACTCGCGCAGCGTCGGCATCGCCGACCGCCGCGCCGACGTGCTCGACGCCCTCGCCTGGCTGCGCACCCAACCCCAGGTCGACGCCAATCGCATCGCGCTGATGGGCTGGAGCAACGGCGCAACGACCGCCCTCAGCGTCATGGATGCTCACCAGAGCCCGCCCGCGCCGCCGCTGGCCGCCGTCGCCCTCTTCTACCCGGGCTGCGGCCAGCTGCAGGCCGCCGAACCCGCCGTCCCCGCCGTGCTGATGCAGCTCGGCGGCGCCGACGACTGGACACCCCCCGAGCCCTGCCAGCGCCTCGCCCACCGCTGGCAGGCCGAAGGGCACGACGTCGTGCTCGACGTCTATCCCGGCGCCTATCACGGCTTCGATTCCGACTCGGACCTGCGCTTTCGCCGCGACGTGCCCAATGGCCGCAACACCGGCGGCGTCCACCTCGGCGGCAACCCCGCGGCCTTCGAGGCCTCGCAGGCACGGCTGGCCGAGTTCCTGAGCGCCCACCTGGGCCGCGGCGGACAATCCCAACCCTGAGTCCGACACCATGAGCACCTGCCTGACCGTCATGAGCACGGGCCATGTCGCCCGCGTCACGCTCAACCGCCCCGCGGTCCGCAACGCCTTCAACGAGGTGCTGATCGCCGAGCTGACCGCCGCCTTCACCGAACTGGGCCAGCGCGCCGACCTGCGCGCCATCGTGCTCACCGCCGAGGGCAAGGCCTTCTGCGCCGGTGCCGACCTGAACTGGATGAAGGCCATGGCCGGCTACTCGTGGGACGAGAACCACGCCGACGCGACCAGGCTGGCCGACATGCTGTGGGCGATCTACTCGTGCCCGGTGCCCGTCGTCGCGCGTGTGCAAGGCGACGTCTACGCCGGCGGCGTGGGCCTGGTCGCCTGCGCCGACATCGTCGTCGCGGTGGACACGGCGGGCTTCTGCCTCAGCGAAGCCAAGCTGGGCCTGCTGCCGGCCACCATCGGGCCCTACGTCGTCAAGGCGTTGGGCGAGCAGGCATCGCGGCGCTACTTCGTGACGGCGGAGCGCTTCACGGCCACCGAGGCGAAGGCGCTCGGCCTGGTGCATGAAGTCGTCGCTGCCGACGCGCTGGACGGCAAGGTCGACGAACTCGTTTCGGCGATCACGGCCAACGGCCCCGCCGCCGTGCGCGCTTGCAAGCAGCTCGTCAAGGACGTGGCCGGGCGCGAGATCGCGCCCGAGCTGCGCGACATGACGGCCCGCCGCATCGCCGATATCCGCGCCAGCGCCGAAGGGCGCGAGGGCGTGCAGAGCTTTCTCAACAAGGCCAAGCCGTCCTGGCTGCCTGGATGAACCTCGACGCCATGCACCTGCTCGCCCTTGCCGCCGCCCTCGGCTGGGCCAGCGGCCTGCGCCTGTACCTGACCGTGCTGCTGGTCGGCATCGCCGGCCACTGGGGCTGGATCGATTTGCCGCCGGGTTTGCAGGTTCTTGCCTCGCCGCTCGTGATGTGCGCGGCCGCAGCACTGGCGTTCATCGAGTTCCTGGCCGACAAGATCCCGCTGGTCGACAGCGCCTGGGATGGGCTGCACACGCTGATCCGCATCCCTGCGGGCGCGGCGTTGGTCGCCGGCATGGTGAGCGGCTGGGCCGGCGACCACGGCAGCGCGTGGAGCGTGGTTGCCGCGCTGCTGGGTGGCGGCCTCGCAGCCACGGCACATGCCGCCAAGGCCAGCACACGCGCGGCGGCCAACACCTCGCCCGAGCCCTTCTCCAACATCGGCCTGTCGCTGGCGGGCGACGTGGCGGTGCCGACGATGCTGTGGCTGGCCTGGGCGCATCCCTTGGTCTTCTTCCCGCTGCTGGCGCTCTCGTTGGCCGTCATGGCCACGTTGATCTGGCTGTGCTTCAAGTTCCTGCGCGCGCTGATTCAACGTGTGCGTCGCCCCTCTCCCGCATGACCTCCTCCTCTCAAGACCTCGCCGCCCGCAGCCGCGCCGCCGTCTGGCACCCCTGCACGCAGATGGCGCGCCTGGCCGACGTGCCGCCGCTGCCCATCGCGCGCGGCGACGGCCCGTGGCTGTTCGACACCGACGGCCGCCGCTACTTCGACGCGAACTCGTCCTGGTGGGTCAACCTGTTCGGCCACAGCGACAAGGCCCTGCACGACGCCATCAAGGCGCAGCTGGACACGTTGCCGCACGTGATGCTGGCCGGCTGCACGCACGATCCCGCCGTGCGCCTGGCCGAGCGGCTGTCTGCGCGCACCGGCGGCGCGCTGGGCCACGCCTTCTTCGGCAGCGATGGTGCCAGCGCCGTCGAGATCGCGCTGAAGCAGAGCTTTCATTCGTTCAAGAACCGCGGCCGGCCCGAGAAGCGCGAGTTCGTCTGCCTGAAGAACAGCTATCACGGCGAGACGCTGGGCGCGCTGAGCGTGACCGACGTGCAGGTGTTCCGCGACGCCTATGACCCGCTGCTGATGCGCGCCCACATCGTGGCCTCGCCCGACGCGCGCCTCGCCAACGAGGCCGAGGCGTTGGCGGCGATGCGTGCGCTGCTGGCCGAGCGGCATGAGCACATCGCCGCCGTCATCGTCGAGCCGCTGATCCAGGGCGCGGCCGGCATGGTCATGTACGCGCCGAGCTACCTGAAGGGCCTGCGCGAGCTGACGCGCGAGTTCGGCGCGCATCTGATCGCCGACGAGATCGCCGTGGGCTGTGGCCGCACCGGCACCTTCTTCGCCTGGGAACAGAGCGGCGCCGAGTGGCCCGACTTCATCCTGCTGAGCAAGGGCATCACCGGCGGCACGATGCCGCTGTCGCTGGTGCTGACGACGGACGACGTGTTCGCCGCCTTCTGGAGCGAAGACGTCACGCGCGGCTTCCTGCATTCGCACTCCTACACCGGCAACCCACTGGCGTGCGCCGCGGCGAATGCGGTGTTGGACCGCTTCGACGCCGGCCAGCTCGACGACAACCGCGTACAGGCTGATCGACTCACCCAGGCCTTCGCGCCCTTGGCCTCACGCGTGGCGCACCTGCGCCAACGCGGCATGATCCTGGCCTTCGATGTTCCAGAGGCGCTACCGCGCTTCGCGGAAGCCTTCCACCTGAAGGCGCGCGAACACGAATTGCTGATCCGACCGATCGGCACCACCGTCTACCTGATGCCCCCCTACCTGATCGACGACGCGACCGCGGCCTTCCTGGCCGGGGCCGTGACGGCGACACTGAACGATGTCCTTGCTTGAACACCTGCAGGCCAAGCTGCACGCCATTGGCGCGCAGAGCCTGACCCGTACGCTGCGCCGCGCCGACAACGGCACCGCACCTCGCCAACGCATCAATGGCCGCGAGCTGCTGATGTTCTGCTCCAACGACTACCTGGGCCTGGCCGCCGAGCCGGCGATTGCCGAGGCGCTCGCCGAAGGCGCCCGGCTGTGGGGCGGCGGCTCCGGCGCGTCGCCACTGGTCAGCGGCCACAGCGCCGCGCACGAGGCCGTCACCGACACGCTCGCGCGCTGGTACGCGCCGCACATCCCGCAGTCAAGCGCCCTTGGCTTCTGCACCGGCTACATGGCCAACCTCGCGGTCGTCACGGCGCTGGGCGACGAGCACACGGAAATCTTCTCGGAGCAGCTCAACCATGCCTCGCTGATCGACGCAGCGCGGCTAGCCAAGGCCACCGTCACGCGCTACGGCCACGCCGACGTGGCTGGCCTGCGCACGTTGCTCGCGGCCAGCACGGCCAAGGTCAAGCTGATCGTCACGGATGCCGTTTTCAGCATGGACGGCGACCTCGCGCCGCTGCCCGGGTTGCTGGCGCTGGCCGAAGAGTTCGATGCCTGGCTGATCGTCGACGACGCCCATGGCTTCGGCGTGCTCGGCGCCACCGGCCGCGGCTCGCTGGAGCACTTCGGCCTGAGCAGCGAACGGCTCATCCTCGTCGGCACTCTCGGCAAGGCAGCGGGCCTGGCGGGTGCCTTCGTCGCGGCGCACGCCACCATCGTCGACTACCTGCTGCAGGCCGCGCGCAACTTCATCTTCTCGACCGCCTCGCCGCCGGCCGTCGAGCATGCGCTGCTGGCCAGCTTCGCGCTGATCGACGGCCCACTGGGTGCCGCCCGCCGCGCCAACCTCGTCGCCCTGCAGGCGCAACTGCGCGATGGCCTGCTGGCACTGATCGACCGCCA
>JAEKLF010000041.1 GCA_019509985.1 Burkholderiales bacterium
CCCTCAGGCCGACCCAGCGTGACCTTGCGGCCGACCATGGATTCGGCCAACGCCTCCTCACTCCACGCGGCGATTTGACGAGTCTCAACCACCTGCCCCGCCCGCATCACCGTGACGGCGCTGCACAGGCTCATCACTTCCTTGAGCTTGTGCGTGATGAGGATCAGCGTGGTGCCCAGTTGCTGCAGCTTGCGCAGCGTGGCGAAGAGCTGGTCGGTCTCCTGCGGGGTCAGCACCGCGGTGGGCTCGTCCAGGATCAGGATCCTGGCGCCGCGGTACAGCGCCTTGAGGATTTCCAGCCGTTGCAGTTCGCCCACGGGCAGTTCGGCCACGGTGGCGTCGAGTTGCACCGTCAGGCCGGTTTCCTGCATCAGCGCCTGCAGCTTGGCGCGCACCTTGGCTTTGGAGGCGCTGAGGAAGAAGCCGCCCTCGGCTCCCAGCATGATGTTTTCCAGGCAGGTCAGCGTGTCGACCAGCATGAAGTGCTGGTGGACCATGCCGATGCCCAGGGCGATCGCCTGCTGCGAGTTGGCGATGTGAACTTTCTGGCCGTTGACCTCGATGTGCCCGGAGTCAGCGTGGTAGTAGCCATACAGGATGGCCATCAGCGTGCTCTTGCCGGCGCCGTTCTCGCCGACGAGGCCATGGACAGCGCCCGCGGCGACGTCGAACGACACCTCACGGTTGGCTTGCACGGCGCCGAAGCGCTTGGAAATGCCCTGAAGGCGGACGGCTGGAATGGCTTGCTCTGGCATGTCAGGGCGTGAACGCTCTCTAGTCAGTTGAGGACGGAGCTGCCAGCGGGTACGCCGGCAGTTCCGTCCCGCAATGCCATCAGAATTTGCAGGCGTTGTCGGCCATGTAGTCGGCCACCTTCACCTTGCCGGCAATGATGTCGGCCTTGATGGCTTCGACCTTGGTCTTGAGGGCCGGGGTGATGAGCTTGGCGTTGTTCTCGTCGACAACGTAGTCCACGCCGCCTTCCTTCAGGCCCAGCACGCTGACGCCGGGCTTCCAGGCCTTCAGCACGTTGTAGACGGCCACGTCCACGTGCTTGACCATGGAGGTCAGCATGGTGCCGGGCTGGATGTGGTTCTGGTTGCTGTCCACGCCGATGGCGAGCTTGCCGGCGTCCTTGGCGGCCTGGTACACGCCCACGCCGGTGCCGCCGGCGGCGGCAAAGACGACGTCCGAACCCTTGGCGAACTGGCTCTTGGCCAGCTCACCGCCGCGGGTTGGGTCGTTCCAGGCGGTGGACGTGGTGCCCGTCATGTTGGAGAACACCTCGATCTTCGGGTTGGTCGCCTTGGCGCCCTGCTCGTAGCCGCACTGGAACTTGCGGATCAGCGGGATGTCCATGCCGCCGACGAAGCCGACCTTGTTGGTCTTGGTGACCAACGCCGCCATGGCGCCGACCAGGTAGCTGCCTTCGTGTTCCTTGAAGAGCAGGGACTGCACGTTGGGCAGGTCGACCTTGGCGTCGATGATGGCGAACAGGGTCTTGGGGAAGTCCTTGGCCACCTGCTGCAGGGCGGACGCCTGGGCGAAGCCGATGCTGATGATGGGGCTGGCGCCCCGCTCGGCCATGCGGCGGATGGCCTGCACACGCTGGGTGTCGTTGCTGATCTCGAACTCGAGGTAGGTCTTGCCGGTTTCCTTCTTCCACTGCTCGGCACCCTGGTAGCCGGCCTGGTTGAAGGATTTGTCGAACTTGCCGCCCATGTCGAAGATCACCGCAGGCTGCTGGGCCTGGGCTGCGCCGCAGACGAGCATCAAGGCCAGGGAGAGTCGAGGCAGAGTGAACTTCATGGGATTGGCGTGGGCAAGGCGAAAGGGGCGCATTGTAGAAAACATCCCTCAAGTTTTACTGGGTAGGAAAATACGGATTCCCTCGCGGCTCAGTGGCCCCGGCTGTGGCGCAGCCGCCGGTGCGCCGCTCGAGCGTGGGGCAGCCAGCCGAGTGTCGCCCAACGCCGCCACATCAGGAGGCCGCGAATCCATTCATCGGAGGCATAAGCAATCCACACGCCAACCAGGCCCCAACCCAGGTAAACCCCAAGGAACCAGCTGCCGCCCGCCAGCACGACGAGCATCGAGGCCGAGCCCACCATCACCGGGTAGCGCGCATCGCCTGTGGCGCGAAGCGCGTTGATGACGACGAGGTTGAAGCTGCGCCCCGGCTCGATCAGCACCGTCCACCACAGCAGCGTGCAGCCCAGCGCGACGATGTCGGGGTCGGACGTGAAGCGCGTCAGCAGCCAGGGCCCCGCCAGCGCGAAGGAGGTCGACACGACCAGTGCCAGCACGATGCCCAGGGCCAGCGAGCGGCGCACCAGCCGGTGGGCCGCATGCAGCCTGCCCGCGCCGATCATGTGGCCGACCATGATCTCGACCGCGAAGCTGATGGCCAGGCTGAACATCAGGATCACGTACAGGAACTGCATCGTGTACGCGTGCGTCGCCAGCGCATGGGCGCCAAGCTGGGCGACGGCCGCCAGGCTGGTCATGAAGGCCAGGCGCCAGGAGATGTTCTCGGCCGCGCCAGGGATGCCGATGTGCAGCACGGTCGCCAGCGGCGCGCGCACCAGCCGCCACCAGTCGGCCGCGCGCAGGCGCAAGTCCAGCCGCCAACGCCACAGCAGGATGTGCAGCATCAACCCCAGGCCGCGCCCGCAGGTGCAGGCCAGCGCATAGCCCACCAGCCCCAGGCGTGGCATGGCCAGCAGGGCCACCACCAGCGTGACGACCTGGATGACGACGACGACGCCCAGCGCCTCGCGGCTGTGCAGGTGGGAGCGCATGACGCTGGACATGTTGGCGTTCCAGGCGTCCAGAAGCAGCGCCGGCGCCAGGGCCTGCAGCAACACCCTGGCCAGTGGCGCGACCTCGGGCGGTGCGTTCACCAGCGTCAGCAACGGGCCGGCCGCCACCAGCGCCGCCACGGCGCCGGCCAGACCCAGCCAGCTGCTGGCGCCCACGACCGCACGGGCCACCGCGTCGGCCTGGTCGCGCCGGCCGGCGCCCAGCGCCTGGGTCACGGCCACGCTGACGCCGGCGCCAATGACGCGGAACAGCACGAACAGCGCGGCGAACACCTGGCTGGCCAAGCCGAATGCGGCGCCACTGTCATCCGACAGCCGGGCGGCCAGCGCGGTGCCGACGACACTGATGCCGATGCCGAGCAAAAGCTCCAGCAGCATCGGCCAGGTCAGCGCAAAAAGACGGGGGCGAGGAAGCGCCGTCGTCATGGCCGACCCCACACAGGCCCGGCCCTAACGCTGCAGTTCACACAAGTCACAACAAGCTCGCCAAAATGGCCCGCATCCTAAAGGAGCGTAACCGTGCCGAAACCCAAGTCCGCAGCATCCAGCCACGCGTTTGCCAACACCCGGGCCGACTTCAAGACCGCCTCCGGCAAGACCGGGCAGTACTACTCCCTGCCCAAGCTCGCCAAGGCCTTCCCGAACGTGGCGCGCATGCCCATCTCCATGCGCATCGTGCTGGAGAGCGTACTGCGCAACTGCGACGGCAAGAAGGTGACGAGCGAGCATGTCGAGCAGCTCGCCAACTGGAAGCCCACCGCCGCCCGCGTTGACGAGATCCCGTTCGTCGTCGCCCGCGTGGTGCTGCAGGACTTCACCGGCGTGCCGCTGCTGGCCGACCTGGCCGCCATGCGCAACGTGGCCGCCACGATGGGCAGGAACCCCAAGGCCATCGAGCCGCTGGTGCCAGTGGACCTGGTGGTGGACCACAGCGTGATGGTCGACTACTACGGCACCAAGAATGCGCTGGACCTGAACATGAAGCTGGAGTTCGAGCGCAACCGCGAGCGCTACGAGTTCATGAAGTGGGGCATGCAGGCCTTCGACACCTTCGGCGTCGTGCCCCCGGGCTTCGGCATCGTGCACCAGGTGAACCTGGAGTACCTCGCGCGCGGCGTGCACAAGACCAAGGACGGCATCTACTACCCAGACAGTCTCGTCGGCACGGACAGCCACACGACGATGATCAACGGCATCGGCGTCGTCGGCTGGGGCGTGGGCGGCATCGAGGCCGAAGCGGGCATGCTGGGCCAGCCGGTCTACCTCCTGACGCCCGACGTCGTCGGCTTCGAGCTGACCGGCAAGCTGCGCGAAGGCGTTACGGCCACCGATCTGGTGCTCACGGTCACCGAGATCCTGCGCAAGCACAAGGTGGTGGGCAAGTTCGTCGAGTTCTTCGGCGAAGGCACGCGCACGCTGGCCCTGCCCGACCGCGCCACCATCGCCAACATGGCGCCCGAGTACGGCGCGACGATGGGCTTTTTCCCGGTCGACGAGAAGACCGTCGACTATTTCAAGGGCACGGGCCGGACCAAGGCCGAGATCGAGGCCTTCGAGGCCTATTGGCGCGCACAGCAGATGTTCGGCGTGCCCAAGGCCGGCGACATCGACTACACCTCCATCGTCTCGCTGGATCTCGGCACCGTGGCCCCCAGCCTGGCCGGCCCCAAGCGCCCGCAGGACCGCATCGAGATCACGAATCTGTCGAGCAAGTTCGGCGAGCTCTTCAGCCAGCCCATCGCCGAGAACGGCTTCAACCAGCCGGTCGAGAAGCTGACCCAGATCTTCAAGACCGAATCCGGCCTGGAGATCAGAAACGGCGACGTGCTGATCGCCGCCATCACCTCCTGCACCAACACCAGCAACCCCGGCGTGCTGCTGGCCGCCGGCCTGCTCGCAAAGAAGGCGGTCGAGGCCGGGCTGACGGTCCAGCCCCACATCAAGACCTCGCTCGCACCGGGCTCGCGCATCGTCACCGAATACCTGGAGAAGGCCGGCCTGCTGCCCTACCTGGAAAAGCTCGGCTTCAACGTCGCCGCCTACGGCTGCACGACCTGCATCGGCAACGCCGGCGACCTGACGCCCGAGCTGAACAGGCTCATCCAGGACAACGACCTCGTCTGCGCGGCCGTGCTCTCGGGCAACCGCAACTTCGAGGCGCGCATCCATCCCAACCTGAAGGCGAACTTCCTGGCCAGCCCGCCGCTGGTCGTGGCCTATGCCATCGCCGGCAACGTCACCCGCGACCTGATGACCCAGCCCGTGGGCCTGGGCAAGAAGGGCAAGCCGATATTCCTGGGCGACATCTGGCCCAGCAGCGACGAGATCTACGCGCTGATGAAGTACGCGATGGACGCCAAGGCCTTCAAGGCCAACTACGACAAGGTCGCCAGCAAGCCCGGCAAACTGTGGGACGCGATCAAGGGCGTGAAGGGCCAGGTCTACAACTGGCCCAAGAGCACCTACATCGCCCAACCGCCCTTCTTCGAGGGCTTCACGATGATCCCTGCAGCGCTGGTCTCCGGCGTCAAGGGCGCCAAGGTTATGGCGCTGTTCGGCGACTCCATCACGACGGACCACATCAGCCCCGCCGGCTCGTTCAAGGAGACCACGCCGGCGGGCAAGTTCCTGACCGAGAACGGCGTGGCCAAGGCCGACTTCAACTCCTATGGCGCCCGCCGCGGCAACCACGACGTGATGATGCGCGGCACCTTCGCCAACGTCCGCGTCAAGAACCTGATGCTGCCGGCCCGCGTCGACGGCTCACGCGAGGAAGGCGGCTACACGCTCAAGGACGGCGTACAGACGACCATCTACGACGCCGCGATGGCCTACATCGAGGAAGGCACGCCCACCGTCATCTTCGCCGGCGAGGAGTACGGCACCGGATCGAGCCGCGACTGGGCCGCCAAGGGCACGCAGCTGCTGGGCATCAAGGCCGTCATCGCCAAGAGCTTCGAGCGCATCCACCGCAGCAACCTGATCGGCATGGGCGTTCTGCCGCTGCAGTTCAAGGCGGGCGCGAGCTGGGAAGCCTTAAGCCTGACTGGCGCCGAGATCATCAGCATCGCGCTGGCCGACGACATCAAGCCGCAGGGCGATGCGACGATGACGATCGCGCGCCCCGACGGCAGCACGCAGTCCGTCACGCTGACGCTGCGCATCGACACGGCCATCGAGGTCGATTACTACAAGCACGGCGGCATCTTGCCCTTCGTGCTGAGGCAGCTGCTCGCCGCCTGAGGAATGACGCCCCTCGCCCAGTCGCGCCCGCTGAACGCGGGCGGGCCGGGTCGGTCTCCCGAGGGGACGGTGATGCCTGTCGGATCGACCGGCAAGCCCATCGCCAGCGCGGGCCTGCCTGGGAGCGGCCCGGCGCTGAACCCGAAAAACCAAGCCTTGCCTGCCTTGCATGACACGCCTTCCGGGCCTCGACCTTCTGCGCAGCATCGCCATCGTCTGGGTGATGCTCTTCCACTCCTTCCTCGTCGGCGGGCTGGGGCCCGGCTTCGCCTGGCTGTCGCGCTTCGGCTGGGCCGGGGTGGACATCTTCTTCGTGCTCAGCGGCTTCCTGATCGGCTCGCAGTTGCTGCGCACGATGCAGCGCGGCGAGCCGCTGGACCTGCGCGCCTTCTACTGGCGCCGGGCGTGGCGCATCCTGCCGGCCTTCGCCGTCGTGCTGGCGGTCTATGTGGCCTTCCCAGTGTTGCGCGAGGAACCGGGGCTGCAGGCGTGGTGGCAGTTCGCCACCTTCACGCTGAACCTGCTGATCGACTACGGCCGCAACCAGGCCTTCTCACACACCTGGTCGCTGTGCGTGGAGGAGCACTTCTACCTGGTGTTCCCGCTGCTGGCCTGGTGGCTCACACGCCGCCTTTCGGCCACGCGCTTCGGGGGCCTTTGCGTGGGACTGGTGCTGTTGGGCATCGCGCTGCGCACCGGTGTCTGGCTGCATGACGACGCCACGCAGCCGCCGCGCAACTGGTACATCGAGGACATCTACTACCCCACCTGGATGCGGCTGGACGGCCTGCTGATGGGCGTCGTGCTGGCGGCGCTGAGCGTCTACCGGCCGGCGCTGTGGACGCGCCTGCAGGCACGCTCGACGCTGCTGATGTTCGGCGGCGTGGCCGCGGGGGCGCTGGCCTTCACGCTGTTTCGCGACCGCACCGGACTCGCCGCCAACGCGGTGGGCTGGCCGCTGCTGTCCTTTGGCTTCGGACTGCTGGTGCTGTCCGCCACGGCGCCGCGTGGCTGGCTGGGGCGCTGCGCCGTGCCGGGCGCGGACTGGCTCGCCGCGGCGTCGTACAGCCTCTATCTCAGCCACAAGCTCGTCATGCACGCGGTGCACGAATGGCTGCTGCCACTGCTGCCCCTGCAAGGGCTGGCAGTGTTTCCTATCTATGCGCTGGCCATCCTGCTCGTCGGTGCGGCGCTGCACCATCTCGTCGAGCGGCCTGGCTTGCACCTGCGAGACCGACTCGGCGAGCGCATGCGAGCGCCCCGCCGGGAGGCGGCCGCGCTCGGCACACAGGGCTAGGGCCTGTTAACACTACGGCAGCGAGCCGCGAAGGCCAGCCGCCAGGGGCCAATCAAGGCGCAGCGCGCCGCCCGCATTGATATGCGGGCAAGCGATGCAACGCTGAGTGGCCCCTGGCGGCTGGCCTTCCCTTCGCAGGCCCTAGTCGAAGACGGGGATCAGATGCGGCCGCCCGGCCACCAGCGTCACGACGCGGCGCGGCAGGTAGCGCAAGGGCGTCGTCCCGCTGCGCATGGCGCGGTCGACGGCGGCGCGCGCAGCATCCAGCAACGCGGCCAGCAACGGCCGCTCGCCATGGCATTTGGAGCGCGGGATCACGAGGGCCAGATCGAGGCTGCGCGGTCCGTCGGACTCGGCTTGAACTTCGAGGCGCGCATTGACGACCAAGGTCAACGGCGTGCTCAGGCTGACGTCGAGGTCGGCATCGATGGCATCGTCTGCGCTCACGGGCAAAGGCTGAAGCGGGGGCAAGAAGGGACGCGGGTTCTGAGACATAGGGCGCAATCCTGCAAGGCCGAAAAAACCGCCGCGGTCGGGCGCGCCGCCGCAAGGGCGTAGGACAAGGCCTATAAGTTCAGAGCCGCGCGGCCAGCGTCGGCACGTTGCGGACGATGGGCGCCGCGAACAGGCGGCCGATCAGCGTGCGGGCGAAGAAGTAGTCGTTGCGCAGCTTCTCGCCCAGCGCATCCAGGCCGACGCGGCCATGCGGATCGCAGGGAATGTCCAGGCCGGCGTCGCCGGCCGTCAGTGGCTCGAAATGCAACAGGTGCATCGATTCGGTTCGACCTTGTCCGGTCGGCGCGCCACCGAATGCATCGGGCATGTCCACGTGGGGCACCGGGGCTCTGGGGAGCTGAGACATCGTGACCTCCATGAGAGAAACGACAGCATGAGGTCAATGTGCGCCCGGCGAGGGCCACCTGCTTGTAGGCCCGCGGGCTCACGGGCGGTGCCCGGCGTCGCGAGCGCTTGTAGGAGCGCGCCGGCAGACGCGCGGTCTTGCGGCGTCAGGCGGCCCGCTGCACCGGCACGCTGATCTCGAACCAGAACTGGCTGCCTTCGGCCAGCCGGCTCTCGAGCCGGATCTCGCCGCCCATCATGCGCACCAGCTGGCGGCTGATGGCCAGGCCCAGGCCGGTGCCGCCGACGCGCTGCTCGGCATTGCCGGCCTGCTCGAAGGGCTCGAACAGGCGCTCGACCTGATCCTCCGCGATGCCGACGCCGGTGTCCTGCACCTCGAAGCGCAGCAGCACATGGCCTCTTTCCAGGTCATCGGACGGCACGACCTGGGCCCGCAGCGTCACGCCACCGACATGGGTGAACTTCACCGCGTTGCCGAGCAGGTTGAGCAGGATCTGGCTGAGCCGCTTGTCGTCGGCCAGCACGGTGGCCGGCAGCCGAGGGTCAAGCACGAGGTCGAGTTCGATGTTCTTGTCCGCGGCCATGACTCGCACGATGTCGACCACAGCCTGCAGGCGCGTCGCCAGTTCGACGGGGCCGACGCGCAGCTCCGCCTTGCCCGCCTCGATGCGCGACAGGTCGAGGATGTCGACGATCAGCGTCAGCAGGTGCTGGCCGCTGCTGTGGATGATGTCCAGGCCGTTGCGCTGCTTGGGCGTCACGGTGGCGTCCATCTTCAGGATCTGCGCATAGCCCATGACGGCGTTCAGCGGCGTGCGCAGTTCGTGGCTCATGCGGGCCAGGAACTGGCTCTTGGCGCGGCTTGCGACCTCGGCGCGCTCCTTGGCGTCGCTGAGTTCCAGCGTGCGCTCGGCCACCAGGTCTTCCAGGTGGTCACGGTGGGCAGCGAGCTCGGTCTCGCGCTCCTGCAGCGCCGTGATCATGCGGTTGAAGGTGTCGGCCATGGCGGCGATGTCACGCGGGCCGCCGGCCGGCGCGCGGGCATCGTTGTCGCCGAGCTCGACTCTCTCCATGGCCTGGGACAAGGCACCCAGCGGGCGGGTCAGGCGCAGGATCAGGAAGCGCACGGCCAGCAGGAAGATGCTCGCGAACAGCACGGCCACGCCGAAGTTGGCGAGGAAGAGCGAGGTCTGGGTGCGGTGCAGCGTCGCCTTGCTCAGCACGATGCGCACGTGGCCCAGCAGTTGGGCCGGTCGCAGCGTCACGTCGAAGGGAGAGGCCTCGGGGCGCGTCCACACCGGTGCCGCGAAGGCCCAGCTGTCCTCGGTCTCCTGATCGAGCCAGGGCTCGCTGGCCGCCGGATCGGGCACGGCCGCAGCCGTGGTCGTGGGCAGGCGGTCCCGCTCGGGGCCCAGCGCCAGCAACAGCCGGCCCTTGGTGTCACGGATCTCGATACCCATCACATCCGGGAAGGCCAGCGAAGCGCGCACCGCCTCGTCGGCGTTGTCGGCTGCGGCATAGAGCAGGGCCAGCGAGCTGTTGGAAGCCAGGTTGGCGGCGACGCGGCCGCCCTGCTCCATCAGCATGGCGCGCACCTGGCGGCCGCCCTGCCAGGCGTTGACTGCTGCCATCAGCAGGGCCAGGCAGAGGGTGCCTAGCGCGACGGCCACGCTGAGATGGCGGCGGAACGAGGTCTCCCGCAGCCAGCGCGCATAGACGCGCAGCGGCCAAGGCCGCCACGGCTGTGGCTGCGGCGTGGAGGCAGGCGCCACCGCGTCATCGCGCGGGATGACGGATGGCCGGCTGTCCAGTGGAAGGGGTGGCGTCAATCTGGGCCTCAGCTGGAGGGATAGACCAGGTCGAATCCCGACTGCACGGAGGCGATGTCAAGCCCCAAATGCGCGGCGGTGCGGATGTTGATGGCGGCCCGTGCCTGGCGCAACGGCAGCACGCCGGCAGCGCCCGACTTGGGGTTGGACGCCAGGCGCAGAGCCGACGCCGCCAGCGAACGCCCGAGCTCATGGTTGTCCGGGTAGAGCGAGAACAGCGCGCCGCGCTTGACGTGGCCCAGATGGCTGGAGAACACGGCGATGTTGCGATTCCAGCCTTCTTTCAGCACCAGTGTGAGCACGACGTTGTCGTCCACCGTCGTGGGGTCCTGAGGCAGCCAGACGGCGTCGCGGGCCGGGTCGGCCGAGGCCAGCAGCTGGCTGTAGGCGCGCAGGGCTTCGGCCTGGTCCGCGGCTTCCTGGGCCAGCAGTTCCAGGCCTTCGGCGCGGGCTGCCTCGCGCGCCAGCTTCACCAGCCAGGCGTTCAGCTTGGGGTCGTAGACCAGATGCACGCGACGCGTGGCCGGCCGCAGCCGCTTGAGGCGGGTCAACAGCAAGGCCGGGTCCGGCGCCAGCGTGTGGACGGGGAAGCTGCGCGCTTCGGACTCCTGCACCGATACGACGCAGCCGACCAGCACGGCCAGCTCATCGGCCAGCGCGGCGGCGATGCGCATGCCGCCGCGTCCCAGGCCGATCAGCACCTTGGCGTCGCGCTTGCGCACATCCTCGACGATCTGCGCGGGGTTGGCATTGCTGGCCATCGCGAATGCCGTCACCGCGCCACCCAGCTTCTCTTCGATGCCTTCGATGATGGTCGAGAAGACCTGGCGAAAGGGATCGCCCAGCTCCGGGTAGACGACCACCAGCGAGCGGCCGAGCTCGGCCGCGGATGCCGCACCCCCGGCCAGCGCCACGGCACCGCCCAGGGCCTGTCGCAACAAGGCGCGGCGCGTGGCGTGTGTGGAACAACCGGGCTCAGTCAAGTGAATATGGCTGGATAGCAGTGCCGGAACGGGTGGGCGGCATTATGCAGACGGCTCCCTGCGCCGCGCTCCGTGGCGCCGACGCGTTGCCGGGCCTCGTCAGCGCCACGACCGCGCGCAAGCACTCGGCTGCTCGTCGCCCGTGCAGAGTTCACGAAACGTGTTGCGCATCCCTGACGCGGGCTCGCTTGGCTGCCACGTTGCCGACAGCACAATACGCGCCCACCACCATCCACTCGGAGAAGCTGGCGATGCGACCTTTCTTTGGCTTGGTGTTACTCGGCAGCGTCTGCCTGGCGGCTGGGCCGTCGCTGGCCGTCGCCCAGACACCCAGCGAGGAAGAAGAGCTGGCCCAGGTCTACGGCGACAAGACCACCATCAGCATCGCCACCGGCACGGCCCAGACGCTGCGCCGCGCGCCCGCCGTCGCCACGGTCATCACGGCCCAGGACATCGCCAACATGGGCGCCGCCGACCTGGACGAGGTGCTGGAGACCGTGCCGGGCCTGCACGTCAGCCGCAGCAACGGCGCCTATTCGCCGCAGTACCTGATCCGCGGCGTGGCCAGTGATTTCAATCCCCAGGTGTTGATGCTGCAGAACGGCGTGCCGATGACGACGCTGTATGTCGGCAGCCGCGGCGTGATCTGGGGCGGCCTGCCGCTGCAGAACGTCGCTCGCATCGAGGTCATCCGCGGCCCGGGCTCGGCGCTGTACGGCGCCGATGCCTATTCCGGCGTCATCAACATCGTCACCAAGAGCGCGCAGGACGTGCAGGGCACGGAGCTGGGCCTGCGCGCCGGCTCGTTCAGCACCACGGATGCCTGGCTGCAGCACGGTGGCAAGCTGGGCGCGCTGGACCTAGCTGCCTTCCTGCGCGTGGGCCGCAGCGATGGCTTCAGGCGCATCGTCGAGTCGGACGCGCAGACCGGCCTGGACGCCGTCTTCGGCACCAAGGCCAGCATGGCGCCAGGGCCGGTCAACACCGGCTACCACGCCGTCGATGGCGGCCTGGAGCTGGGCTACGGCAAATGGCGGTTGCATGCCGGCTACAAGGACCGCCGTGACGTGGGCACGGGCGCGGGCATCGCCGGTGCCCTCGACCCGGTAGGCCGCATGGGATCGCAGCGCGCCGAAGTCGACACCGGCGTCAACGACGTCGAGCTGGCGTCGGGCTGGCGGTTGAGCGCGAACGCCAGCTATCTGCACTACACGCAGAAGCTGTCGGTGCCCGTGCAACTGTTCCCGCCCGGCGCGTTTGGCGGTTCGTTCCCGAACGGCGTGTTCGGTTCGCCCAACACCTGGGAGCGGCAGGCGCGCCTGTCCACCGCCCTGACCTACAGCGGCTGGGCCGGCCACCAATGGCGCATTGGCCTGGGGCACGACGACCTGAACCTCTACCGCACGCGCGAGTTCCGCAACTTCAACGTCATCACGTCCGGGCCCCTCACCGGCGTGCCCGTGCCGACACCCGGCGGCCAGCTCATCGAGGCGCCGGTGGACGACTCCTTCCTGGCACCGCACCAGCGCCGCATCGACTACGCCTATGTCCAGGACGAGTGGAGCTTCGCGCGCGACTGGACGCTGACCGCCGGCGTGCGGCAGGACCGCTATTCCGACTTCGGCCACACCACCAACCCACGCGTCGCGCTGGTGTGGGACGCGAGCCTGGACCTCACCGCCAAGCTGCTCTACGGCAGCGCGTTCCGGGCGCCGTCCTTCAACGAGCAGTACGGCGTCAATCCGGTGGCCAGCGGCAATGCGACGATCCGGCCCGAGACCATGCGCACCGTCGAAGCGGCGCTGCAATGGCATGCCAGCCGGGAGCTGCAGCTGAACTTCAATGTCTTCCGCTACGCGATGGGAGACATCATCAAGACCATCTCCAACCCGGCGCCCGCACCGGGTGCGACCTTCCGCAACGCCGGCTCGCAGCATGGCACCGGGGCCGAGGTCGAGTGGATCTGGGACGCGCGGCGCGACCTGCGCCTTGCCGGCAGCTATGCCTACCAGCGCTCCATTGACGAGCTCAACCGCACCGACGCTGGCTATGCGCCGCACCACCACCTGAATGCGCGGCTGGACTGGTCGTTCGCGGGCGACGCCATGCTCAGCGGGCGCGTCAACCATGTGGGAGACCGTGTGCGCAGCTATGGCGATGCGCGGCCGGATCTGCACGGCTACACCACGCTGGACCTGACCCTCAGGACTGCCCTGGCCAAGACCGGCTGGGAGCTGTCGTTTGCCCTGTTGAACGCCTTCGACGCCGACGCGCGCGAGCCCAGCCTGCCCAGCGCCGGCATTGCCAACGACCTGCCGATGGCCGGGCGTGCGCTGTCGGTGCAGGCGAGTTATCGCTTCTGAGGCCACGGCCGCTTGGCCGTCCCTTCATAGGCGATGTGCTCGCAGGACAGCGGGAACAGCGCGCCCGCGGGACGCTCGGCCGCCTCGATGAAGCAGGGCGTCATGCCGGCCAGCAGCATCGGCACCTGGAAGTGGTGGAACTCGGTGACCGACAGGCCCAGGTCGGCGGCCAGGCCAGCCGTGAACGCCGCGTAGTTCATCTTGAGGCGCGCGTCGCGTGCCACCAGCAGGCGCTCGACCTCGTGCGCCAACGCGAGATGCGGTCCGTCGGCCAGCCCCTGTTCGCGGGCGATGCCCAGCAGCCAGGGCAGGCGCTCGTCGGTCGAGTGGATGGGCCGGCCGTAGCCGTAGATGCGCCGTCGGGCCAGTTCCTGCTGCAGGATGTCCGCCAGTGCTTCGCCTGCGCGGACGCGGCGCTGCGCGCCGGTGAGGAAGTCGATGGCGCGCACGCAGGGGTGGCCGCCATAGACCGTCGCTTCCGACATGCCCAGTGCCGCCGACAGACCCAGCCCCGGCGTGCTGCGCGCACTGCCCGCCAGCGCGGCGACGCGGTTGTTCCACAGGCGCGCATCCGGGTAGCTGGTGCAGACCCACATCGCGTGCAGCAGCTTCAGGGCCGGCGCGTCGAAGCGCCGGCCGGTGATCGACAGCATGTAGAGCTCGACCCAGTCGGCGTGCCGCAGCTCCTCGTGCAGGTCATGGCCGAGGAAGACCGCGCGCGTGCCGACAAAGGCCTTGCCGGCGCGTGTTTGCAAAGGCTTCATACAGCCACCGGTTCGGCAGGATCGTTCAACAGGTCCAGCTCGAAGAACGGGAACTGCTTGGGGCCGATGCCGCGCTGTTCCAGCGCATGCGCGGCGGCGCCGGGCAGGCGCAGCAGCAGGAAGAGCATTTCACCCTGCTCCGGCGTGAAGCCCAGGTCGGCGAGCGCGGCCGCGGCGACGCCCGTCATGGCCAGTGGCAGGCCGGTCACGGCCTCCAGGGCGGGCTGCTGGCTCGCGAGCCAGGCGCTGCGCTTGCTTTTCGGATTGCCGGCCAGGTGAACGAGCAACTGCCCGGCAAGCGGCGCCACATGGTCGGCATGCGCGTCGAAGCCCGGCGGGTGGTCGCAATCCGGCCAGATGCTGGCCACGCCGGCATCGGCCCGGCTGAGCGCCTGGGTCCACTGCGCCAGGTCGGTACCGCAGCGCTGCCAGAGTTGCATCGCATGAAAGACCTCGCGCGCCCCGCCCTGCTGCCCCGCGCCGACGGCCAGCGCGGCCATCAGGCTGGCGGCCGCCGTGGAGCCCCCGGTGCCCGCGCACATGGCGGCATGCACGGACGGGTCACGCGGCCCGGGGTTGGCCAGCGCCAGCGCGAGGTCCTCCAGCAAGGCGGCCTGCGCCGGCTCGGGCGCTTCACCACGGAACAGCAGGAAGAGCATCTCGACAAAGCGGGCCTGTCCCAGCATCTCGCCGTAGACGTCATAGCCATGGCAATAGGTGGCGCGTGTGGCGAAGGCGTTGCCGGGCTCGGCCTCCTCCAGCCAGATGCGCGTGTGCACGCGCTGAGTCATCGCGCCGTGCCCAGCGTCTTCATGCGCAGGTTCATCGGCGGCACTTCCTCGCCGTCGATGCGGATGTCCAGCAGCGTCGGCCCCTGGCGCGACAGCAGCGCGTCGAAGTCCAGCGCGTCCAGTTCCTGTGGCGAGCGGATCACGTGGCCCGGTATGCCCATGGCCTGCGCCATCGCGGCGAAATCGACCTTGGGCAGCTGGAAGCCGATGGGCTCGGCGCCGGCCAGGCGCTGGCCGTGCTTGACCATGCCGAGTGCGCCGTCGTTGAGCACCACGTAAAGCACGGGCAGCCCGAGTTCGGCGGCCACGGTGATCTCCTGGCCGTTCATCAGGTAGCTGCCATCGCCCGTCAGGCAGACGACCGGGCAGCGGCGGTTCGCCAGCGCAATGCCGACCGCCGAGCCGATGGCCCAGCCCATGGGCGCAAAGTCCATCGTCACGCGCAGCCAGCTGGAGCTGCGCGTGCGCCTCTCCTGCCCGGCCGGCAGGTAGGCGCCGCCGGGCATGCGGCCGCTGCGCTTGTCGTGCGGCGCCAGGTAATGCACGGCCCAAGCCGCGCTGTTGCCGGCGTCGGCGACGAAGCGCGTCTGCGGCGGGCAGCGCTCGCCCAGCGTGGCGAGCAGGCGCTGCGGCTTCACCGGCGCGCTGTCGCTGCGCAAGGCCTGAGGGCTGTCGACCATGGCTTCGTAGGCCTGGCGTCCCACCTGTGGATGCAGGAAGGGCAGCAGCGTTGCCTCCTGCCCGTTGTTCGACGGCGCCAGCAGCGCGATCAGCTGCTCGCACACCGACTTGATGTGGCCACGCACATGCAGGCGCGCCATCGGCGAGCGCATCAGGTTCTCGTCGCTGTCGTCGACGTGGACGAGGCGGCTGTTCAACAGCGCCGTGGACCAGCCACCGCTGTTGAACTCGCCAAAGCCCGTGCCCAGCGCGATGACCAGATCAGGTTCGCTGGACAGCAGCTCGGCCGCGCTGGCGTGGCCGCCGAAGCCGAACACGCCGCGAAAGCGCGGATGGCGCGGATTGATGAAGCCCTTGCCGTCGGGCGTGGTGATGAAGCTGCCGTCGGTGCGCTGCACCAGCTGCATCAGGTCGTTGGCGGCATCGCCGCAGCCATCGCCGATCAGCCAGACGGGTTGCTTGGCCGAGAACAGCAGCCGGGCCAGTTGGCGCACGGCCGGCAGGTCGACCAGGGCCGGCGCGCGGCGCAGCAGGCCGGCGAAGTCGGGCGTCTCCATGTGCGCCGGCAGCGGCTCACGCAGGATGTCCACCGGGATGGACAGGTGGCTGGGGCCGCTGGGCGCGCGCTGCGCCTGCATCAGCGCGTTGAAGAGCTTGGTGGGCAGTTGCTCGGCGTGTGAGACCAGCGAGTTGTAGCGCGTGCAGGGGCGGAACATCGCCATCGTGTTGATGCCGGTGCAGCTCGACTCCTGCAGCGCGCCCTTGCCAAAGTTCTTGATCGGCGGCTGGCCGGTGATGACCAGCATGGGCACGTTGTTGTCGTAGGCGCAGGCCACGCCGGTGATGAGGTTGGTGGCGCCCGGCCCGGACGTGGCGATGCACACGCCCAGCTTGCCGGTTTCGCGGGCATAGCCGTCGGCCATGTAGGCGGCGCCCTGCTCGTTGCGGGCGACGACGGCTTGCGGGCCGCCGCGCCGGCCGCTGCGCGCCAGCGCGTTGTACAGCGGCTCGATGGCGCCACCGGGCACGCCGAAGACGTATTCGACGCCGAGTGCGGCAAGCGCGTCGACCAGCAGATCGGCTGCGTCGCGCACGGCAGGTTCACGCGCCGAGTCGGACGCCTCGGAATAGAACGGGGCGAGAGCAGTATTGGATTCCACGGTGCAGCAGCAAGCGATGAATGCCGCGCGACGGGCCAGCGCAGGCGCTGATGGAGCGCCTTCATTGTTTGTCCGCACGACATGGGGTCTGAACGAATTCCACCGAAGTGGATTCACGGCAGCCACCAGCTAACTTGCCGATGGCTTGACTCCCCCCTGCGTGCGCTTCGAGCCCCTCCCAGGACCCCGCTACATCTGATGCCTGCGCGTGAATACGTTTTCGCAACCGCGCAATGGCCGCAACTGTATCCAGTTGCAACAATCGCGCATCCCCGCGAATGCGGGCGGCAGAACGTCACAGGGTCAGGGCTTGACCCTCGCACCCGTAAGTTGCGCGACAGCTGCGAGCGTTGTCTGGGCGGCGTTGAGGCCCAGCAGGAAGTCCTTGTCCGAGTAGTTCACGAACAGATCCGTCGGCTGGTGCCAGTGCGGGTTCCAGCCAGCACCGATCTGCTGCCCACGCTCGTTCTCCCGCAACGAGATCGCTGGCACCTCGTCCATGAAGGGTGTGGAGTCGGTGTTGGTCATGTGAAAGCCCACCGCAGCCGGATAGTTCATCGCGTACTTGTCGTTGGCCGCGCGGAAGTGCCAGGCCAGTTTGGCCGCGGCGTCCGCGTGCCTGGACATGCCCTGGTACTCGATGTTCACGTCGGCCTCAGCGCGCTGCTCCTGGGGCGCCGTGTAGACGGGCTGGCCCTTGGCGTCCAGCACCGGCTTGCCGGCGGCATCCAGTTTGGGGACCGGCATGCCGTGATCGAACATCATCATGTCGTGCTGGATCATGCCCAGCCACTTCGGCTCGGGGTAACGCCCCGACCCCTTGGGCGACTCGACGCCCTGCAAGGCCTTGCGCTGCTCGACGTAGGCATAGGCGCCGTTCAGGCCGGTCTCCTCGTTGTTCCACAGCACGAAGCGGATGGAGCGCTCCGTCGTCACGCCGGGCATGCTGAAGATGCGCGCCAGCTCCATGACGAGGGCCGTGCCCGAGCCGTCGTCGTTGGCCGCTTCGCCCCAGCCGATGCCGTCCATGTGCGCGCCAACGATGTACATCTCGTCCGGCCGCGTGCTGCCGACCTTGGTGCAATAGACGTTCTCGCGCAGCGACGTGCCCTCGGGCGTGGGCTCGGCATCCAGCTGGCGCAGGCGCTCGTCAGGCTGGGCCATGGCGTCGATGTTCACGCCGATGGGCGCGCGCTTGCCGAACAGCGTGCTGCCGCCCTGCCCCGCCGGGCCGCCGGCCAGTGCCGGGCGCGGCGCGGCCGGGCTGCGCCTGGCGGGTTCGGTGAATTGGTACTGCAGCCGCTCGGTGTTCGTGCAGCCGTAGGACTTCAGCTGCGCCTCGATCCAGTCCAGCGCCGCCCGGTTACGCGCCGTGCCCTGGCGGCGGTCGCCAAACTGGGTCAGGCCCTTGATCGTGGCCTTGTACTTCTCGAGGTCCAGATGCCTGACGAGGACGGCGACGGGATCGACGGCATCCTGCGCGCAGACGGCGCTCGCCGCACAGGCCGCGACGAGAGCGGCGATTGCATTCTTGACGGCCATGGCTCGCTCGCAAAGTGAAGGCGGCACATCCTAGCGACGCCGCGCCACCTTCACTGCGCCATCGCCACCGCCGCCAGCAGCCTGACCGGGCGCATCGGTGGAAGGTCTTCATCGAGCGCCAGGAGCTGGTGCGCCTGCTGCCTCTGTGGACGTCTATCCGCCGCGCCGCCAGCCGCCGATGCGCGTGCAGGTCATGCCGGACCTGCTCACCCAGCAGATCCAGGCGCTGTAGCGGTCGGAATCGGGCAAGCCGAACGCTCGCGCGACCGAACTGGACTCGCCCAGGCGCGGGGCGTACGATGATTTTTCGCCTTGCCGGCCGAGCCGCGGCGACAAGTTCATTGTGTTTGGCTTTGACGGAGAGTCATATGAGCTATCACTTGGAAGGTCGTCTGCTCGAGGTGTGCAACTGCAATGTGCTGTGCCCCTGCTGGATCGGCGAGGACCCCGACAACGGCACCTGCGACACCATCGTCGCCTGGCGCATCGACCAGGGCGTCATCGACGGCATCGACGTCAGCGGCAACACCATCGCGGCCGTGGCCCATGTGCCTGGCAACATCCTGCAAGGCAACTGGACCGCCGCGATCTTTGTCGACGACCAGGCCTCGGCGGCGCAGGAAGCGGCGTTGCTCAAGGTCTACACGGGCCAGGCGGGTGGGCCGGTCGCCGATCTCGCCGCGCTCATCGGTACGGTGGTTTCCGTCGAGCGGGCGCCGATCAAGTTCACCGTGGAAGACGGCAAGGGCATCCTCGAGATCGGCACCAACTACTACGCCGAACTGGAGCCCTATCGCGGCGCGATGGGCGGGCTGACCACCCTGTCCGACACCGTGTTTTCGACAGTGCCGGGAGCGCCGGTGTTTGTCGGCAAGGCACCGACCTATCGATCCAAGAACCCGGCCCTGGGCATCGACCTCGACATCAAGAACCACAACGCGCTGCAGAGCACCTTCGTCTTCGACGCATGAGCGCCGCTGGCGGCGCCGTACCGGCGCGCCCGCCAGCCGGCGACTCCCGTCATCGTCGCGTCTTCCTCGCGGTCATGGGCGCACTGGCCGTGCTGGCCTGGCTGGCACTGTGGGCCTGGGCGCGCAGCCCCTACGGACGCTATCTCGACCACGGCGACTGGACGGCCTCGGGGCCGGCTGCCTTCGTGTGCCGGGCCATTCCCGGCGGCAATGTGATCGTGCCCGCACTGTTCTACACCGTCGCGTGGATCCTGATGACCACGGCCATGATGCTGCCGACCACCCTGCCCCTGTTCAACGCCTTCGACCGCCTGACGGCACGGCGGGCGGACCACCGCCGCCTTCTGTTGCTGCTGGGCCTGGGTTATATGGCGGCGTGGGGCGGCTTCGGGCTGGCGGCCCACGTGCTGCACGCCGGGCTGCTGTCACTGCTCAACAGGCTGCCCCTGCTGGCCTGGCATGGCTGGCTGATCGGCACGGCCATCATCGCCCTGGCCGGGGCCTTCCAGTTCAGCCACCTCAAGCACCGTTGCCTGGAAAAGTGCCGCACCCCCTTGAGCTTCGTCATGGAGCATTGGCGCGGCCACGCCGAAGCTCGCCATGCCTTCGCCCTTGGCGCCCACCACGGCCTGTTCTGCGTCGGCTGCTGCTGGGCGCTGATGCTGCTGATGTTCGCCCTGGGCACCGGGAGCCTCGGCTGGATGCTGCTGCTGGCCGGCGTGATGGCCGTCGAGAAGAATGTCCGCTGGGGCCACAGGCTGAGTACGCCGCTCGGCGTTGCGCTGCTGTCCTGGGCGGGGGTGCTGGTGGCCAGCCATGTCTGAGTCGCGCACCGGCCTGCTGAAGACCCTCGCTCTCACCGCGATGGCGATGCTGGCCTTTGCGGCGAATTCGCTGCTGTGCCGGCTCGCGCTGCGCCAGGAACTCATCGATCCGGCCAGCTTCGGCAGCATCAGGCTGGTCGCCGGTGCCTTCACGCTCGCGGCCATCGTGCGGCTCAGGCCAGGTCCGGGCGCCGCGGCGCACGTCGATTGGCGCGCCGCGGCCATGCTGTTCGCCTATGTCGCCTGCTTCTCCTTCGCCTACGTCAGCCTGTCCGCAGGCACCGGCGCGTTGATCCTGTTCGGCGCGGTTCAGGTGACGATGTTCAGCGCGGGCCTGCGCTCGGGCGAAACGTTCAGGCCGCTGGCCTGGTTCGGCCTCGCGCTGGCGGTCGCGGGGCTGGTCTATCTGGTGTCGCCCGGCGTCGCCGCACCGCCCTTCCTCGGCGCCATCATGATGGCGATGGCGGGCCTGGCCTGGGGCGCGTACTCGCTGCGTGGCCGCGGCGTGGGCGATCCGCTGGCCGCGACGGCCGGCAACTTCCTGCGCGCCACGCCGTTCGCGTTGCTGGTGAGCCTGCTGCTCGCCCGTCAGGCGCATGCAGATGCAAGCGGCGTCGCACTGGCCGTCGCCTCGGGCGCCGTCACGTCGGGTGTCGGCTATGTCATCTGGTATGCGGCACTGCGCGGCCTGACCGCCCTGCGTGCCGCGACCGTGCAGTTGTCCGTGCCGTTGATTGCTGCCTTGGGCGGCGTGGCGCTGCTGTCGGAGGCTGTCACGCCGCGCCTGCTGGCCGCGTCGGCGGCCATCCTGGGGGGCATTGCGCTCGTGCTGACCAGCAAGTCGCGCAACACAGGCCCGCCGCGCTCGGGATGAGCGCTCGGCCCCCCCTGCATTTACGATCCACGCATGAAGCAAGCGCAGCACGAATACCTCGTCGTATCGCGTGGGCAGTGGGACGAACGGGCCACCCGCGAGGACGTCCAGCACGCGATCGATCAGTTCTACCTCTGGTACGAGGGCCATCTCGCCTCGGGGCGCATGAAGCCCGGCAGCCGGCTGGCGCCCGAAGGCAAGTGCGTCGCCCACCGGGTGGTCACCGATGGCCCCTTCACGGAAACCAAGGAGCTCGTCGGCGGCTACTGGTTCATCGTCGCCGCGAGCCTGGAGGAAGCGGCCGAGATCGCCTCGCACAACCCCTGCCTGGCCTTCGGCCTGACACTGGAAATCCGCCCGCTCGTCGCCGAGCGAGCACGGGCAACAGACATCACCAACGAGACGCCGCCCGAATGGCGCCAGCGTTGAGGCCGGGCCAGGACCTCACTGGCCGCCCAGGTCGGGCGTGACGAAACCCACGTCTTCAACGGCTGCATCGCGCTGTCGCGCGCGAAGCTCGCGGAAGCGGTGTTTTTCAGCAGCGCTTCGCCGGCAGCGCTTTTATCTTCGCCGGCATGACATCCGCTCACCGCCGGCCACAGCACCTGCCCAGCTTCGGCCCACGCCGCATCACCTGCGAGCAAGGCTCCACCCGGCTGGTCATCGATGAACTCTATCCCTGCGAGGAGCGGCCGCTGCAGGCCGACCTGACGCTGCTGGAGCGCTTCTCGGCCCTGATGGCCGCCCAGGGTTGGCCCGCCCATGTGTCGCGGATGGCCTACGACCGCATCTATGCCGGCGAACGCTTCGGCTTCGCCGAGCGCGTCGGCCGGGGCGAGCTGCCGGCGCTGGCGCAGCAGCTCATCCAGTGCTGGCGCGCCACCCGGATCCAGCCGGCCGCACGCTGAGGCGCGGCAAGCTTCAGCTCAGGCCGGCCTTGTCCAGCCCGAACATCTTGTCCTGCGAGCCCGGCACGTTGCGGAAGGCCACGTTCATGCGGTTCCATCCGTTGATGGCCGCGACGCGCCAGGTCAGCTCCGATACCTCGGCCTCGCTGAACTGCTCGCGCACCTCGGCATAGACCGCGTCGGAGATGCCCTCGGGCGCGATGCGCGTCAGCGCCTCGGTCCAGGCCAGCGCGGCGCGTTCCTTGGGCGTGAACAGCGGCGACTCGCGCCAGATGGCCACGTGATGCAGGCGCAGTTCGCGCTCGCCGTGGATCTTGGCCTGCTTGACGTGCATGTCCAGGCAGAAGGCGCAGCCGTTGAGCTGCGACGCGCGGATGTCGACCAGCAGGGACAGCGCCTCGTCCATGCGGAAGGCCATGCTGAAGTCGAGGTACTTCTTGAAGAGATCGCCGGAGAGGCGGGAGTAGTCCAGGCGTGGGTGCTGCGTGCTCATGATGAATGTCCTTGGGGCTGATGTGGACCGGCGGAATCGCTGGCCTCATCCTCAAGACGGGGCAGCCCCGCGCGTTGTGACATCACACCCGCTGGCGTTGCTCGATGGCGCGCAGCTTGTCCGGGTTGCGCTGGATGTAGAGCGCGCCGACCTGGCCCGGCGCCTGAGCTGGCGCGAGGGCGATGGTCTGCACCAGGCGCCCGCCGGCCTGGTCGTCGACGATCAGCAGCCCCGGCAGTCCGTTGACCGTCGCCGGCACCAGCCGCCAGTGGGCGCTGGTGGGCAGCTGCGCGAAGCCGATGAAGGTGCGCGCGATGCGGTCCTTGCCATGCAGCGGACGCGGCACCGCGCTGACTTTGCCGCCGCCGTCCGCCATCAGCACGGCGTCTTCGCTCAACAACCTGGCCAGACCCGTCACGTCGTGGCTGCGCACGGCGTCCATGAAAGCAGCGACAAGACGCTCGCCCTCCTCCTTGGCCACCTCGCGGCGGGCGTAGTCGGCCTTGACGTTCTTGCGCGCGCGGCTGATGAGCTGCCGGCAGGTGGCCTCGCTGCGGTCGAGGTGGCGGGCGATCTCGTCGTAGTCCAGGTCGAACACGTCATGCAGCAGGAAGGCCGCGCGCTCCAGTGGCGACAGGCGCTCCAGCGCCAGCATGAAGGCGATGGACACGTCCTGAGCGAACTCGGCCTGCTTCTCGGGGCCGGGTGCCCAGCCGAACAGCGCCTCGTCTTCCAGCATGGGCTCGGGCAGCCAGACGCCGACGTAGTGCTCACGCTGCACCGCTGCCGAGCGCAGCTTGTCCAGGCATAGATTGGTCACCAGCCGCGACAGGAAGGCCCCCTCGTGCTGGACGGTGGCCTCGTCCACCTCGGCCCAGCGCAGCCAGGCCTCCTGCACGATGTCCTCGGCTTCGGCGCGCGAGCCGAGCATGCGGTAGGCCAGCGCGCGCAGGCGGCGGGCATGGTCGCGGTCGAAGCTGCGCGCTCGCACTGCGGGAGAGGCGTCGGTGTCGTCGGTCATGGGGCGGGTTCCGGGTTTGCTGGTGACGAGCACCAGACGAAACAGGCCCACAGTTTGTGACATGCGCCGCGGTCGTGCGGGAAGGCACCCCCGCGACACCGTCAGTCCTTGAGCCCGCGCATCCAGACCTTGTTGGCCGCCTCGAACATCGCCCGACCTTCGAACACCGCCGGCACGCTGGCGAGCGCCAGCCAGTCCAGCGTGTCGTGATGGCTGCCCGGGATCAGATCCACCGAGCGCTCGGCGACCAGCCAGGCGTGCAGCTTGGCGTACAGCTCGGGATGCTGCTCGCGCGTCCAGGCCAGGCCGACGAGGTCGCCATAGCCTTCCTCGCGGCGCGTCGAGCGCATCTCGAGCCAGGCCCGCTGCAGATCGGGCGTCAGCGCGGCCGGCACCTTGGCCGCAACGAAGCCGGCCGGCACGCTGGTCCAGGCGCCGTCGAGGTAGCGGCGGCAATGGCCCAGCTCATGCGCGGCCATCAGCTCCAGCGTCGCGTTGAGCACAGCAGGCTCGATCGCGTCGAACTGGCGCTGGCCTTCCGGGTTGCCTCGCATCGACAGCACCAGCTTGCAACGGCCATCGACGAAGCCGAGCGCCATCGGCGCGTTGCCCGGTGCGTCCTGCGGCTGCACGACGAGGTCCAGCGGCAGCGACAGCACATCGCGCGCATGGACGACGACGGGCCAGATGCCCTGCAGCCAACGCGTTTCGAGCGGGGTCAGGTCGGCGGCTTGAGCGGTCTGCGTCAGCGCGCCGGACAGCAGGGCAACAAGGGTGAACAGGTAACGCAGCACGGCAAACTCTCCTGTTCACAGCATCGGCCTGAAACAGGCGATTCCTGACGGCACACCGGCGGCCTTGTGTGAACTATGCAGATCAAACCGGCTCGGAATCGCGGGCCGGCGCGAGCAGGCGGGACCGTCCGGCTCCGCAAGCGGGCCGAGTTCACGCCAGTCAAGCCGGAACAGGACCGGCATACCCGGCCAGATGCGCGGTTATCCCGTGAGCAAGCCCTGCAAGATGGCCGCAACGCATTGGCTCGACAGGGGTGCCCGGTGGTTTCTATCGTCAACACGTCGCTGCTCAGCTATCTGACCGCCCAGGGGTCCGACGGCTCGACGACCAGCGGCCAGGCCACCAGTGCCCAGCAGCCCGGCAATGCCGGCGCCGTCTCCGTGTCCCCGGCGGCGCTGCAGCGCGCCGCCGCAGCCACCAAGACCGCCGCTGCCGGCCGCACGCTCGAGGCTTCCCAGAAATCGCTGGCCAACGACCTGCGTGCAGCCATGGGCAAGGCGGGCGTCAAGCTGAGCGGCAGCGTCGAGTTCTCCATCAAGAGCGACGGTAGCGTGGACATCAAGGCCTCCGACGCGGACAAGGCCGCCACGCAGGCCTTCCTGCGCGCGGACACCAGCCAGCCCGGTTTCGCCAGCCGCATTGCGACCCAGGCGCGCGACGCGCTCAAGCTCTCGTCGACCATCCAGCAAAGCGCCGCCATCTCGCAGGCAGCCAGGCTCGCCAAGACCTCGAGCGGCGTGATCTCGCTGTACACCTCGCTGATGCAGCAGGCGGGCACGGCAGGTGTCGCCTTCACGGTCTCGGCCAGCTCGAGTTCGCTGACCTACCCCGGCTCGCTCACGGCCAAGGCCTGAGCCGCGCGGCGGTCACGACGCCTGCCAACTGGGCAATATTTCTCGCCCCGGCTTCTTGTTACCGGCCTGGCCCGCGGTATGGCTCGCAAGCCTCGATAACGCACGCATGGCGCGACGCCCGGGCCGCTAGTCTTGACGCAGTCGGGCGCAGGCCCTGACGCCTCAACCCCACGGACTACCGCCGCCGACATCATGGACAGTGCCAGCAAGACGCCCACGCCCGGGTTCCGCCAGAAGCTCATCATCGCCGCCGTCGCCATCGCCGCCGTGGCGGGCTACATCGGCCTGTCGACGCTGCGAGAGCGCGCGGCCGACGAGATGCAGGCGCGCAAGAACACCACGGCCCTGACCTTCGAGCGCTCGCCCGAGCAGTGGCTGGCCCACCCGCGCGAGGCCTCTGAATTCGAACGCGCCCTGCAGGCCGGCGAAGTCGCGGCGGTCGGCGTCAACGGCTACCTCGTGCTCTACACCGATCGCAGCGGCCACCAGTTCAGCACGCGCCTCATCGACTGCGGCTTCAACTGCAAGAACGAGATCGGCTCGCGCCTGGGCGAGCTGAGCCTGGCCCAGGGCTTTGCGCTGACCGACGTCGACGTGGACCCGCGCACCAGCAGCCAGCGCCTCAACCAGTCGCTGGACAAGGCCGCGGGCATGCTGGCGCCGCTGGTGTCCATGCTGCTCGTTGTCGGCCTGCTGATGTACTTCCACATGCGCGGCACGCTGGGCGGGCGCACCCGCCTGGCCGAGAAGCCCAAGACCCGTTTCAACGACGTCATCGGCGCCGACGAGGCCAAGAAGGCCCTGCGCCGCGTGGCCGCCTTCATGAAGGACCCGAAGCAATACGCCGAAGTAGGCGCCAAGGCGCCGCGCGGCGTGCTGCTCGACGGCCCGCCGGGCACCGGCAAGACCCTGCTGGCCAAGGCGCTGGCCGGCGAATGCGGCGCCAGCTTCATCAGCGTGGACGGCTCCTACTTCAGCTCCATGTTCTACGGCGCCGGCATCAGCAAGGTGAAGGAGCTGTTCAAGAAGGCCCGCGAGTCGGCGCCCTGCATCATCTTCATCGACGAGATCGATGGCATCGGCCGGCGCAGCAACGGCAAGGAAGCGGCCGGCGGCGGCGAGCAGGAGCAGAACCGCATCATCAACCGGCTGCTGGTCGAGATGGACGGCTTCTCGTCACTGGAGAACGTCGTCGTCATCGGAGCCACCAACCATGTCGACAACGTCGACGAGGCCATGCGCCGCCCGGGTCGCTTCGACCTGGTGGTGCGCACCTCCCTGCCCACGGTGCCCGAGCGCGAGCAGCTGTTCGGGCTCTACCTGAACAAGGTCAAGGCCGCGACCGGCATGGACACCGCGTCCATCGCCCGCACGGCGGCCGGCATGTCGCCGGCGGACATCGCCAACTGCGTGAACCGCGCCGCCGCCTACGCGGCCGAGGCCGGCGAGACCCAGGTCAGCCAGGAGCGCGTCTACCAGTCGCTGGAGACCCACCAGCTCGGCGGCGAGGTCACCAACACCAAGGACATCATCACGCCCGAGACGCTGCGCCGCGTTGCCTTCCACGAGTCGGGCCATGCGCTGGTGGCGCACCTGCTGGACGCCGGCAGCGTCGAACGCGTCAGCATCGAGCCGCGCGGCCCGGCGCTGGGCGTGACCTATGTGACCCGCGCCAACGAGGAGCCGCTGTACGGCGAGCGCGAGCTGCGTTCGCGCCTGGCCATGATGCTGGCTGGCCGCGAGGCCGAGCTGATCGCCTTCGGCAATGCCTCGTCCGGCGCGGCCGACGACCTCAAGCGCGCCTCGGAGCTGGCCACCAACATGGTCGGCTCCATGGGATTCGGCAAGACCTTCGGCCTGCTCAGCATGGCCGGCGTGCCGCGCGAGCTGATCGGGCCCGACGTGCAGAAGTCCCTGCTCGACGAAGCCCGCCAGCTGCTGGAGAGCGCCCAGGCCGAATGCCGGCGCGTGCTGGAGGACAAGCAGGACCGCCTGCATTCCCTTGCCGAGATGCTGCTTGGTGCGGAAACCGTCAGCGGCGCGCCGCTGAAGCGGGTGCTGTCCGGCGAACCGGCCTGAGCGTCCTCAGGGGCAGCGCACGAAGACGCCCTGCACGGTGCACGTGCCGCGCGGCCCGATGACGTTCGGACCGACACGGATCAGCGTGGAACCGTCACTGCCCAGGCAAGTCGCCGCATTGCAGTTGCTCAGCGTGATCGGCGCATCGAAGCGCGGCATCGGCACGTTGATGGGCGGCAGGGCCGGCGAGCGGGCACGGGGAACCGCGGCCACGGACTGAGGCGGCGCGGGGGCCACCCAGGTGTGCTGAGACGGTGACGGCGACGTGGTCATCCCGCCCAGGCAGGCCTTGGCCACGCGCAGGCGCAAGGGCTGCAGGCGCGCGGTGACCGCGCGCTCACGGTCCTGATCGGCCGCCGCCGCTGACGAGGCGGCAGCCGAGTCCGCCAGTGCATCTTCCGCTTGGTCCAATGCCTGCAGCGCCGTGCGGCAGGCGGGCGACCGGGGCAGTTCCTCGGCCAGTGCCGCCACCATGCCGGCCATGCAGGCCAACAGCACCAGTGCGCCCCTGCACAGGCCGAAAACCCGGCTGTGAGGCGATGGGGTCGAACGCGTGTTCATGGTCCAGATATCTTGCGCCAACTTCCCCTGCCGCGCTGTAGGCCTTGGCCTATCGCTCAGGTCCGACGCAGCCGGGGCAGCACCACCAGCGCCGCGAATCCGAGTGCGCCGGCCAGCGCGTAGCCGAGCGCGCCGCCCGGCTGCGCGTCGCCGCTCAGTCCCAGCAGGTCAAGTCCGGCCAGGCCCGTCTTCTGCAGCCCAAGGTAGAGCGCAAACAGGAACAAGGCCAGGAAGCTGCGCGAACCCTGGGTCAGCCGCCCCAGCAGCGCGGCGGCCGCGCTGAAGAAGAGCAGGCCAGCCGTGCCGGCGAGTGCACGCGCCGGCTCGTCGGCCCACCAGCGCCCCAGGCCCGGCAGACTGAGCAGCAGGCCCAGGCCAAAGGCGGCCAGACCCTGGCGCCAGCTGCGCTCCCAGGCGCCGCCCGGCACCGCGCAGGCCAGGGCCAGTGTGCCGCTCTGCAGGTCGCGTGAACTGACGTCGGCCACCGCCACGCCCCAGCCACCGAGCAGCACGGCCAGCAGTGCAGGCAGTTGCTCCACCGGCACGACGGCGGACGCGACCGCGCAGACCAGCATCACCAGCGCGAGCAGCGGCTGGCTGAGCAGCACCAGGCTCACGTCCGCCAGCCAGCGCCCGGGCAGACCTGGGAGCCAGGCCGCCGCACGCATCAGCATGCGCAACACGCCGAGCAGCGGCCACATCAGCGGATGCAGCAGCCATTGCAGCGCCGCCACCAGGCGCCAGCGGGCATTGCGGCTGCGCAGCTTCACGAGATCCGGCGCATAGCGGTGAAAGCGCAGCACCGCGGGCACCAGAGGCAGCAGCGCCAGCATCATCGACCCCATGCGCAGCGCCACCAGCTCGTGGCTCCACAGGCCTTCGGGCATGTGCAGCAGGGGCAGCGCGGCATCGAACGGCCCGCCGCCGACGCTGATGCTGCTGACATCCAGCAAGCGGCTCAGCGCCACCAGCATGGGCGACGCGCCGACGATATCGAACACCTGCCAGCCGCTCAGGCGCACGGTGCCCTGCTCCAGCATGACTGGCATGAAGGCGAACTGCGCCACCCAGAACAGCCAGTACAGCGCATCGCCGCGCTTGCCCATCAGCGGCGCCCAGGCATCGGCCAGCACGGCCAGGCTGGCGCACAGCATCAGGCCCGGCGCCAGGCCGAGCACCAGCATCTGCAGATAGGGCAGCGGCTGCAGCGGCCCTTCGCCGCGCACGAGTTGCAGCACCCAGATCGTCAGCATCAGCACCGTGCCCAGCGACATCAGGAAGCAGAAGGCGCCCAGCCAGCGCGCGCCGAGCAGCTGCGCGTTGCTCACCGGCGTGGCGGCCAGTACGGCGGCGGTGCCGCAGCGCAGGTCCTCCTGGCTGCGACCGCGGGCGAGATAGAAGCCCGCCAGGCCGAAAAGCATGGACGCGATCAGGCCGGTGGCGAAGGCCAGCGCCTGGCTGTCGTAGACGAAGCGCTGCTTGTGCGTGACCATCATGGCCATGCCGGTCTTCGGGTCCAGCACCATCAGCCAGCTCACGGCCACCACGGCCAGCAGGATGACGAGGCTGCTGATGCGCCGGCTGCGCAGCCGCCACTCGTTGAGCACCAGGGCCCGGTAAACGACGGCGCTCACGCCGCCACCTGCGCATCGGCATAGCGTTCGGTCATCAAGGCCTCCTCCAGGCTGGCGTGGGCCGGCTCGGCGCCGGCGCAAGGGGGCGACGGGTGGGCCATGCGCACCTGCACGCGCGCGCCCTGGGGCTGGGCCTGCAGCACCTGCACCTGGCCGCGCAGCGCCTCGTAGGCCGCGGGCGCGAGCAAGGCCGTCCAGACCTTGCCCGCGGCGCGCGCCAGCACGGCATCCGGCGTCTCGAAGGCCACGAGGCGCCCCTGGCGCAGGATGGCCAGGTGCGAGGCCATGTTCTCCACGTCCGAGACGATGTGGGTCGACACGATGACGAGGCGCTTGCGCCCGAGGTCGCCCAGCAGGTGGCGAAAGCGCAGCCGCTCCTCGGGGTCCAGGCCCGCCGTGGGCTCGTCGACGATGAGCACGTCGGGGTCGTTCAGCAACGCCTGCGCGATGCCCAGGCGCTGCCGCATGCCGCCCGAGAAGCCGGCGGCCGGGCGGTGAGCCTGCTCGTGCAGGTTCACCAGTTCCAGCAGCTCGTGCAGGCGGCGCGCATCGCGCACGCCCTTCAGCGCGGCGAAGTACTGCAGGAACTCCAGCGCCGTGAGGTGCGGGTAGACGCCGAAATCCTGCGGCAGATAGCCCAGGCGCTGGCGCATCAGCTCGGGCCTGGCGACGATGTCCTGGCCTTCGAGCAGGATGCGCCCGCTGCTGGGCCTCGTCAGCGTGGCCAGCATCTGCATCAGCGTGCTCTTGCCCGCGCCGTTGTGGCCAATGAGGCCGACGACGCCGGGCCTGAGTTCGAGCGAGATCCCGTCCACGGCGTTGAGCTTGCCGAAGGTTTTGACGACGTTCTGGATCTGCAGCATTGGCCACTCCTCGTATGCGAATGGGCGCAGCCTAGGGACGGCGCACACGGCTTCCAACGGCCGTGCGACGGACCGTCGAGCCCGCGGCGCAGGCCGGCAAAAGCGCGGCTTGGCCCGGCGGCACATCGCGGCGAAGATGCGCGGCACCGTGCCCTTCTCGCCCATCGCCTGCCTGAGCCGCGCCGCACTGCTGCGTGCGATGCTGGCCGCCTGCATTGCCACTCTGCCGTCCTGTGCCGCCATGACGCCACCGCCCGCCGAAGCCATCGCCGACCTCGCGCCCACCGGGTGGCTGCGCGCCGTCATCAACCTGGGCAACCCCATCCTGGCCCGGCGCGACGCCGCCTCCGGCCAGGCCGCGTGCGTGTCCGTGGATCTGGCGCGCGAGCTGGCGCGGCGCCTGGGCGTCGACGTGGACCTGCTGGTCGTCGCGTCCGCCGGCGAGTCTGTCGATGCGCTGGCCACGGGCCGCGTGGACGTGGGCTTCTTTGCCATCGACCCCGCGCGGGCCGCGACCACAGCCTACTCGGCGGCCTACGTGCAGATCGAAGGTGCCTATCTCGTGCGCAACGAGTCGCCGCTGCATGCCAACGACGAAGTGGACCGGCCCGGCACGCGCGTGGCGGTCGGCGCGCGCAGTGCCTACGACCTCTACCTGGCGCGCGAACTCAAGGCGGCCACCATCGCCCGCGCGCCGACCTCGCCCGAGGTCGTGGACTTCTTCGTGGCCGAGCGCCTGGACGTGGCGGCGGGCGTGAAGCAGCAGCTGGAGGCCGACGCCAAGCGCCTGCCTGGCCTGCGCCTGCTGCCCGGGCGCTTCATGGTCATCCAGCAGGCCATGGGCATGGCCAGGGGCAAGGCCGCGGGCGCGCGCTTCCTGGCCGCCTTCGTCGAAGAGGCCAAGGCCTCCGGCTTCGTGGCGGGCGCGCTGCAGCGACATCACATCAACGGCGCCACGGTCGCGCCGGCCGCGGCAGCGCCTTAGCCCGAGCTCACTCGATGACGCCGAACAAGGGCCCCAGCTCCCTCAGGTGATCGTTGCGCTCCAGGCGGGGCGAATACAGGCTGGACACGAAACCGTCGAGATACAGCGCGTCCTTGCAGTGCAGCTCGTCGCGGAAGAAGCTGGCGAACTCGTGGAAGGTGACGGGCCGCTCGCTGATGACGAACAGCGCCTGCGAGCCGAGCGCACAGACGCCGTTGCGGATGTAGCGCGACGCAGACGACGGCCGGAACGCCGGGTTGATCTCGCCGTTCTTCAACAGCATCGGCCCTGACTGCGTGGCGTGGCGCACGCCGTCGCGCAACTGCGCGTAGTCCGCCGCGTCGACGACCTGCGGACCCTTGGCCGAGATCAGGAACACGCCGTTGGGCTTCAGGAAGAAGTTGCCTTCGCCGCTGGCCAGGTTCAGCGGCGCGAGCTCGCGGCCGTCGATGACCAGCAGGCCCACCGGACCGGCGTTCGCGTGGAACATGCCGGCGTTCATGCCGAAGACGAGTTGCTGGTCCTGGGTCTTCAGCCATGCGGCCAGCCGGTCCAGTCGCCGCAGCGCCCGGCCCCGGTCGTCCTGCCAGAAGAGGCGCAGTTTCTGGGTCGAGACGTCGACCCGCACGACCGTGAAGAGGCCGTCGCCGGCCCGGCAAGCCAGGCTGGCGAGGCCGAGCAGCAGGGCCAGCAAAGCCCGGTGCATCAGCGCGCCCCGCCGCGCAAGGGCCGCAGCAACTCACGCAGCCCGTTGTGATCCATCTCCTGCATCAGCGCCAGCAGCCGGCCGATCTCGCTCTTGGGAAAGCCTTCGCGAGCGAACCAGTTCAGATAATTGCCGGGCAGGTCGGCAATGACGGTGCCCTTGTGCTTGCCGAAGGGCATCTCGGTGGTCACGAGCTTGATCAGGTCATCCGGTTGCATCGGCCCAGTGTGCCAGCGCCGCGCCTGAATGAAGCGAGCCCGGCGGACTCCTGCCGTTGCTGGGCGACGGCAATCTGCATCGCCGACCAACTCAAACCCTCGCAGTCAATCCATTCGTCTTGGCCAGCGAGCGCAATGAATCCTTGAGCTTCTCGCAGTACGGCGTCAAAAGGGCAACGGCGCCAAATACGATCAACGTGACCGCCAGCACATACGTGGCCCCCGCTTTGTCCAGCGGCAATAGCGCCGCGATGAAGCACAGCATTGGGTAGTGGAGGAGATACAAAGGAAAGGTCAGGCGTCCGATCCAGCGCGCGAAACGTTCAAACGCCGATGGAATTTTTTCCACGCAGGCCAGGGCCATTTGCGCTCCAACCAGATGGATTCCAAAGGCAGCGGCCGCGAAATAGTCATTCAGCAGCGGCCGCTGGTAATTCCCGCGCCCGAACTCCAGCGGTATGGGAAGCTGTGGCAGTCGCCAGACGACAAACGGATAGATCGCCAGCATCGCGCCGCCAATACCGAGCAAGAACAAGCCCAGCCCCAAGTTCTTGCGCCACCGCCGACCCAGCATGTACAGCGCAAACCCGCCCCACCAAAGTGGCATCAGCAGGGTGATCGTTGTCCCGGCCAGCACCAAGACGACTATGGCTATGGGCGCCGAAACAAAGGTCGGAGCGAAGAGGATGAAGCCCGCCAACAGGTAGTAGGTCGCCTCGAAACTCAGGGACCACCAGGGCCCGTTGCTTCCGGGTGAGATGCCACCGAAATTGAAGGCATGCCATTCGTTGATCATCAGCATCGAAGGCACGTACCCGGACCAACTTGGCGGCTTCAAGAGCACGCGTTTGCTGGCATAAAAATCCGGCGCCAGCATGGCCCCCAGGCCGTCCAGGACAAGGGTGACCACAACGGCAATCAACGCGACGGAATACAGGCGCGAAAAGCGGCTTGCCGCGTAGCTCCGCCAGTCACGTTCCCGCGTTGCCACCACGTGGGCGATGACGTACCCGGACAGCACGAAGAAGATTGCGACAGCAGCATCGCCAAACTGCCCCAAATACCAGGCCGCCGAGCCTTCAGTGAAGGGCGTGGATAAAAGATGGGCCAGGAACACCGCCGCCGCAGCCATGAAACGAACGACATCGAGATAAACGGACAGCGAGCGGGTCATGCAATAGGCATTGATTCAGAGTTCCACGAACCCTTCGGTGGGTCAAGAACGGAGATGGAAGCGGCGGCATGGTAGCGCCCGATCTCTCGGCACGGGGGGCGCATCGCCATCTTGGGCGGGGCCGATGGAGGATCGTCAGGTCCTAAGCCGATAACCCACGCCGGCCTCGGTCACCAGCCATTGCGGGCGGTTGGCATCGACCTCGATCTTCTTGCGCAGATTGGCCATGTGCACGCGCACGTAGTGCACATCCTCGCCGTGGCCCGGGCCCCAGACGGCCTTGAGCAGATGCTGATGCGTCAGCACGCGGCCCGGGGCATTGGTCAGTTCCTGCAGCAGGCGGTATTCGATGGGCGTCAGGTGCAGCTCCTCGCCGGCGCGCGTGACGGTGCGCAGCGAGCGGTCCACGGCCACGTCGCCGAAGCGGAACACCGGGTCGGCCGAACCACTGGCGCCGCCGTGGCGGCGCAGCTGCACGCGCACGCGGGCCAGCAGCTCGGACACGCCGAAGGGCTTGACCAGGTAGTCATCGGCGCCAGCGTCCAGCGCCTGCACCTTGCGCTCCTCGCCCTCACGCGCCGACAGCACGAGGATGGGCGCCTGCGACCAGCCGCGGAACTCGCGGATGAAATCCAGGCCGTCGCCGTCTGGCAGGCCCAGATCCAGCACGACCAGCTCGGGCCGGCGCGTGGCCGAGTCGATCAGGCCGCGCTGCAGCGTGGCGGCCTCGAAGACCTCCAGGCCCTCGCTCTCCAGCGCCATGCGCACGAAACGGCGGATCTCCGGCTCGTCCTCGATCATCAACACGCGTGCGGCGCCCACCCTCGGTTTCTCCCTATTCCGGTGGCTCGCCCAAAGGCAGTTCAACGCGAACGCAGGCGCCGCCGGTCGGCACATTGTGGGCGCTGATGCGTCCGCCATGCGCCTCGACGATGGCCTTGCAGATGGCCAGGCCCAGGCCGACGCCGGGCGTGGCGCTCTCGCGGTCGCCGCGCTCGAATTTGTCGAAGAGCTTTTCCTCGCGACCGGCCGGGAAACCGGGGCCTGAGTCGCTGACGTCGATCTCGACCTGCCGCCCCGCCGCGCGCGCCGCCACACGGATGGGGCCGCCCGGCGGCGTGTACTTGACGGCGTTCTCCAGCAGGTTGACGAGCACACGCTCGATCAGCACCGCGTCCAGCTCCACCAGCGGCAGCTCGGCCGGCAGATCCACGGCCACCTCGCGCCCGGCTAGCACCTCGTCCAGGCTGGCGAGCGCGCTGCCCACCACCTCCTGCAGCGGCAGCCAGTGGCGGTTGAGCTGCACGGCACCGGACTGCAGCCGCGCCATGTCCAGCAGGTTGGCCACCAGCGCGCTCATGCGCAGCGCGGAGCGGCGCATCGCGTCGGCCACGTCGGCTTGCGGCGCGTTCAGCGGCGTGAGCTTGAGCGCATCGGCCAGGCCGACGAGGGCGGCCAGCGGCGTGCGCAGGTCGTGCGAGATGGCCGTCAGCAGCGAGTTGCGCAGGCGCTCGCTCTCGATCTGCAATGTGCTCTGCTGCGCGACCTCGATGTAGTGGATGCGCTCCAGCGAGATGGCCAGCAGCGCCGCGCAGGTGTCCAGCAGCTCACGGGCCTCGGGCGACCAGCGCCGGCCGGTCCCTTCCACGGCCAGCACGCCGCGCAGGCGCATCGGCGCGGTCAGCGGCAGCATCAGGCAGGGGCTCGCAGGCAGGGTGTCTGTGCCCTGCCCTGCTGCCTGGGCATGGTCGAAGGCCCATTGGGCGACGCCGAGATCGGGCTGGGCACTGGCGCCAGGCAACACGGTCAGCACCTCGTGGCCGGGCGCGTTGCCCAGCGGTGGCGCCAGCACGGCGGATGCGACGCCGAATTCCGCGCGCAGGAAGCGCGTGCCGATCTCGGCGACCTGCTCGGGCACCAGCGCCGCGCCCAGGTCGCGCGACATCGCGTAGAGCCCGCGCACGCGGCGCTCGCGCTCCCGGGCGGCGCGCGCCTGCGCCTGCAGCCCGGCCGCGAGCTGGCCGACGACGAGGCCCACCAGCAGCAGCACGCCGAAGGTGACGAGGTATTGCGCGTCACCCACGGCGAAGGACCAGCGTGGCTCGACGAAGACGAAGTCAAAGGCCGCCACCCCCAACAACGCCGTCAACGCGGCCGGCGCGCGGCCGAACCACAGCGCGACGCCGACGACGTTGAGCAGGTAGAGCATCGCGATGTTGGTAGGCGCGATGAAGCTCAGCAACAGCTGGGCGATCAAGGTCGTCAGCGCGACGCCAGCCAGCGACGCCGCATAGCCGCGCAGCGTGTGCGACGCGATCAGGCCGGGCGGCACCGGCGGGCCGGGCTCGCTCGCACGCATCGTCGTCGGCAACGCGACCTGCAGCACGTCCATCTCGTCAGCCAGGTGGTTCAGCGCCTCGGCCAGCGTGGGCCGGCCGGGCCAGCGCCAGGCGCGCTCACGGCGGCCGACGACGAGGCGGGCCAGGTTGTGCTCGCGCGCATAGCCCACCAGCGCGCGGGCCACCTCGGGCGCCGACAGCTCGGCCGTGCGCGCGCCCAGGCTCTGCGCCAGCTCCAGCGTGCGCTGCACGCGCTGGCGCGCCGCCTCGCTCAACCCGTGTGCCGTCTGCACGTGCACGGCATGCCAGTCCAGCCCGAGCTGCTGGGCCAGGCGCGCGGCGCTGCGCACGACCTTGTCGCTGGCCGCGCCCGGTCCGACACAGGCGAGCAGCGACTCGCGGTTGGGCCACACCGTGCCGGCGCTGTGCTCGCGCCGGTAGGCCTGCATCTGGTCGTCCACGCGGTCGGCCGTGCGGCGCAGCGCCAGCTCGCGCAACGCCAGCAGGTTGCCCTTGCGGAAGAAGTTCCTGGCCGCGCGCTCGGCCTGCTGCGGCAGGTAGACCTTGCCTTCCTTGAGCCGCTGCAGCAGCTCGTCGGGCGGCAGGTCGACGACGACGACCTCGTCGGCATCGTCAAAAACCCTGTCGGGCAGCGTCTCCCAGACGCGGATGCCGGTGATGCCGCCGACGACGTCGTTCAGGCTTTCCAGGTGCTGCACGTTCAGCGTCGTCCAGACCTCCACGCCTGCCTCGCGCAGTTCCTGCGCGTCCTGCCAGCGCTTGGCGTGGCGTGAGCCGGGGGCGTTGCTGTGGGCCAGTTCATCCAGCAGCAGCACGCCGCCGGGCTGCTCGCGGCTCCAGGCCAGGGCTGCATCGAGGTCGAACTCGCGCAACGTCTGGCCCCGGTGGGCCACGTCCTTCAGCGCCAGCCGCGGCAGGTCGCGGGCTATTGTCTCGGTGTCGGCGCGGCCATGGGTCTCGACGACGCCGACGCGCACCGCCCTGCCCTGCAGCTGCGCAGCGTGGGCGGCGGCCAACATCGCGAAGGTCTTGCCGACACCGGCGTTGGCGCCGAAGAAGATCTTCAGCCGGCCACGCCGTGCCGCCGCATCGTCGCGCTGCAGCCGCGCCAGCAGCGCGTCAGGGTCGGGCCGGGCGTCGGTCACAACCCGGATCCGGCAGTTGGGTGCGCCCGAGGGGCTGACGAGGCGGGTCGCAGGCAAGGCGCGATGACGCCGTGGGCTCGCGCCCACAAGGAGGAGCAACGCCGCCGGCGGCCAGCAGCGCCAGCCCGGCGGGCGTGCCCGACTGGTGGGTCTGGGTTCATAGCCACTTCAAGCGCTTGAAGCGCCAGTAGAGCGCGCTGCTGACGAGCACGATGGCGCCCAGTGCCATCGGGTAGCCGAAGCTCCACTTCAGCTCGGGCATGGTCTCGAAGTTCATGCCCCAGATGCCGGCCAGCGCGGTGGAGGCGGCAAAGATGGCGGCCCAGGCCGCCAGGCGCTTGGTGACCAGCGACTCATCGATGGTGACCAGCGTCAGGTTGACCTGCGTCGCTGCGATGATGGTTTCACGGGCCGCATCGATGCTGGCCTGGATGCGCAGCAGGTGGTCATAGACATCGCGGAAATAGTCCTGCAAGGCCTTGCAGACGACCGGCACGCGGCCGCCATGCAGCTTGGCCGTCACCTCCAGCAGCGGCGTGACGGCATGGCGCAGCGTGGCCAGGCGCTGCTTCAACGCGAACAGTCGCTGCACGACGGACTGGCGGTCCTGGTGGGGCTGGAACATGGTCTCTTCGAGCTGCTCCAGCTCGGCCTCGACCGCATCGATGAGCGGAAAGTAGCGGTCCACGACCGCGTCCATCAACGCATAGAAGACGAAGCCCGGCCCCTGGCGCAGCAGATGCGGCTCGCGCTCGGCACGCCCGCGCACACCGAGGAAGCCCTGCTGGCTGTTGTGCCGCACCGAGACGATGAAGCGCGGCCCGACGAAGACATGCACCTCGCCCACCTGCAGGTCGCCCTCGGGCCCGGCTTCGAGCAGGTGCATCGCGGCGAACAGCATGTCGCCGTACTCCTCCACCTTGGGCCGCTGATGGCCCTTGCGCGCGTCCTCGACGGCCAGCGGCGGCAGGTTGAGCTCGCGTTGCAGCAAATTCAGCTCGTCATCGCCCGGGTCGCGCAGCGCGATCCACACGAAGCCGGACTGGCGCTCCAGCGCCTCGGACACGCCTTCCAGCCCAGGCTCGGCCACGATGCGGCCATCGTCGTACACGGCACTGTTGATCAGCATGGCTCTCTGCGCGAAGTCATCGTGCAGTCATCCTCGCATGCCTACCGCGGGAGGGCGTCCAGCGCGAGATTGAGGGCCAGCACGTTCACGCGCGGTTCGCCAACGAAGCCCAGCCAGCGGCCTTCGGTGTGCTGCTCCACGAGGGCCTGCACGCGCTCGACCGGCAGGCCTCGCACGCGGGCGATGCGGGCGAGCTGGTAGTCGGCTGCGGCGCGGCTGATGTGCGGATCCAGCCCGCTGGCCGAGGTCGTCACGAGGTCGACGGGCACGGCCGCCTGGTTGCCCGGGTCGGCCGCGCGCAAGGCCTCGACGCGAGCCTTGACCGCGACGGTCAGGGCCGGTGCCGTCGGCGCGAGGTTGGAGCCGCCCGAGTTGGCCGCGTTGTAGGGCATGGGGCCGGTGGCCGACGGGCGGCTCCAGAAGTGGCCGGGGTCGGTGAAGGTCTGGCCGATCAGCTCGGAGCCGACGGGTTTGCCGTCCTTGGCGACGAGGCTGCCGTTGGCCGCGTGAGGGAACACGGTCTGCGCGACGCCGGTGACGACGAGCGGATAGGCAATGCCGGTGATGAGGCTGAACAGCACAAAGAGCGTCAGCGCGGGGCGGAGCTGGGTATTCATGGCGTTCAGACCAGGTGAAAGGCGACGAGCAGCAGGTCGATGGCCTTGATGCCGATGAAGGGCACGATGACGCCGCCCAAGCCGTAGACCAGCAGGTTGCGGCGCAGCAGGGCCGCGGCGCCGATGGCGCGGTAGCGCACGCCCTTCAGGGCCAGCGGGATCAGCACGACGATGATCAGTGCATTGAAGATGACCGCGCTCAGGATGGCCGAGTTGGGGCTGGCCAGGCGCATGACGTTCAGCGCGGCCAGTTGCGGATAGGTCGACACGAAGGCGGCCGGCAGCACGGCGAAGTACTTGGCCAGGTCGTTGGCGATGCTGAAGGTCGTCAGCGAGCCGCGGGTCATCAGCATCTGCTTGCCGGTCTCGACGACCTCGATGAGCTTGGTCGGGTTGCTGTCCAGGTCGACCATGTTGCCGGCCTCTTTCGCAGCCTGCGTGCCGGTGTTCATCGCGACGGCCACGTCGGCCTGGGCCAGCGCGGGCGCGTCGTTGGTGCCGTCGCCCGTCATGGCCACGAGACGGCCCTGGGCCTGGTGCTCGCGGATCAGCGTCAGCTTGGCTTCGGGCGTGGCCTCGGCGAGAAAATCATCCACGCCGGCCTCGGCGGCAATGGCGGCGGCCGTCAGTCGGTTGTCGCCGGTGACCATGATCGTCTTGATGCCCATGCGGCGCAGCTGGGCGAAGCGCTCCTTGATGCCGGGCTTGACGATGTCCTTGAGCTCGACGACGCCCAGCACCTGGGCATTGTCGGCGACGACCAGCGGCGTGCTGCCGCGGCGACCGGCCTCGTCCACCTTGGCCTGCACGCTGGCGGACCAGCGGCCGCCCAGCGCCTCGACGTGCGCACGCACCGCGCTTCCGGCGCCCTTGCGGATCTGGCGCGCGCCAAGGTCGACACCGCTCATGCGCGTCTGCGCCGTGAAGGGCACGAAGAGGCTCTGCTCCATCGCCGCTGGCTTTGCGTCGAACTTGCGGTCGGCCAGCGCGACGATGCTTCGGCCTTCGGGCGTCTCGTCGGCGATCGAGGCCAGACGTGCCGCCTCGGCCAGCTGGGCTTCGCTGGCACCGTCCACGGGCCAGAAGGCATCGGCCTGGCGATTGCCCAGCGTGATGGTGCCGGTCTTGTCCAGCAACAGCACATCGACGTCACCGGCCGCCTCGACGGCACGGCCCGAGGTGGCGATGACGTTGGCCTGCAGCATGCGGCTCATGCCGGCCACGCCGACGGCCGACAGCAGACCGGCGATGGTGGTCGGGATCAGGCAGACGAGCAGCGCGACGAGCACGACAAGGCTGACCGGCCGGCCAGCGCCCGCCACGGCCACGCTGAACTGCGAGAACGGCAGCAACGTGGCGCAGACGCCCAGGAACACCAGGGTCAGCGCGACCAGCAGGATGGTCAGCGCGATCTCGTTGGGTGTGCGCTTGCGTTGCGCGCCCTCGACCATCGCGATCATGCGGTCGACGAAGGTCTCGCCCGGGTTCACGGCCACGCGGGCGACGACCCAGTCGGACAGCACACGGGTGCCGCCGGTCAGCGCCGAGAAGTCGCCGCCGCTCTCGCGGATGACGGGGGCCGATTCGCCGGTGATGGCGCTTTCGTCCACCGACGCGACACCCTCGATGACCTCGGCGTCCGCCGGGACGACATCGCCGGCCACGATCAGCACGACCTCGCCCTTGCGCAGCGTGCCCGCCTCGCGCGGATGCCATTGCAGGGACTCGCGCGCGACACCGGGCTTCCAGCCTTCGGCGACCTTGGCCCAGGTTTCCTTCTTGAGCCCGCGCAGCGACGCGGCCTGCGCTTTGCTGCGGCCCTCGGCCAGCGCCTCGGCGAAGTTGGCGAACAGCACGGTGAACCACAGCCACACGGTCACCGCGACGACGAAGCCGTTGGGTTGGGCGATGGACAGCGCCGTCGTCAGCAGGCTGCCCAGGTAGACGACGAACATCACCGGGTTGCGCAGTTGCGTGCGCGGATCCAGCTTGCGCAAGGCGTCGACCAGGGCCGAACGGGTCAGCGCCGGGTCGAGCAGGGAAAAACCAGCGCGGGTCTCAAGAGAGCGACGGGCCGCTCCCGAGCTCTCTTGACCCCCTTGGGGGGCCTGGCGTGCAGCGACAGGTTTGGGGGCGTTCATGACTGTGCGCTCCAGAGGATCAATTGCTCGACGACCGGCCCCAAGGCCAGCGCCGGCACATAGTTCAGAAGACCGACCAGCAGCACGACGCCGATCAGCAGCACGATGAAGAGCGGGCCATGCGTGGGCAGCGTGCCCTCGCCGGGGGCCAGGCGCTTCTTGGCCGCCAGTGAGCCGGCCATGGCCAGCACCGGCACGATGACGCCGAAGCGGCCGATCCACATGACCAAGGCCAGCAGCAGGTTGTAGAAGGGCGTGTTGGCCGACAGGCCGGCAAAGGCGCTACCGTTGTTGTTGCCGGCCGACGAGAGTGCGTACAGCACCTCACTGAAGCCATGCGCGCCCGGGGCAGCGATGCCGGCCTTGCCCGGCTCCATGACGACCGCGATCGCCGTGCCGATCAGCACCGCCAGTGGCGTCAGCAGGATGGCCAGCGACACCATCTTCATGTCAAACGCCGCGATCTTCTTGCCCATGTACTCGGGCGTGCGGCCGATCATCAGGCCGGCGACGAAGACGGCCAGGATGGCGAACACCAGCATGCCGTACAGGCCCGCGCCGACACCGCCGAAGACGACCTCGCCGAGCTGCATCATGACCATCGGTACAAGGCCGCCAACCGGTGTGAAGCTGTCGTGCATCGCATTGACGGCGCCGCAGCTGGCGGCCGTCGTGATGACGGCGAACAGCGACGAGGCTGCGATGCCGAAGCGCGCCTCCTTGCCTTCCATGTTGCCGCCCGGCTGCGTGGCGCTGGCCGTGGCATCCACACCCAGCGAAGCTAGACGCGGGTTGCCGGCCTGCTCGGCCGCAGTCGCGACGACGACCGCGACGACGAACATCGCCGTCATCGCGCCCAGCAAGGCCCAGCCCTGCCGCATGTCGCCCACTTGGCGGCCCAGCACGAAGCACAGCGCCGCCGGGATCAGGAAGATGGACAGCATCTGCAGCGCATTGGTCGCCGCCGAGGGGTTCTCGAAGGGATGGGCCGAGTTCGCGTTGAAGAAGCCACCACCGTTGGTGCCCAGCATCTTGATGGCCAGCTGCGACGCGACGGGGCCCAGCGCGATGCTCTGGCTCTGGGCGCTCTTGTCTTGCATGACGGGTTGACCCTCCGCGCCCTTCAGTGGCTGACCGGCGGCGTCGACCTTGGGCTCCTGCCAGCTTTGCGCTTCGATGGTTGTCACGTCCTGGTAGGGCTTGAGCGTCTGCACGACGCCCATGCCGGCCAGCACGAGCGCAAACACGAAGGACAGTGGCAGCAGCACCCACAGCGTGGCGCGAGTCAGGTCCGCCCAGACATTGCCGATGGCCTGGGCACTGTGGCGGGCGAAGCCGCGCACCAGCGCGATGACGACAGCGATGCCGGTGGCGGCGGACAGGAAGTTCTGTACCGTCAGCGCGAGCATCTGCGTCAGGTAGCTCATCGTTGTCTCGCCGCCATAGCCCTGCCAGTTCGTGTTGGTGACGAAGCTGACGGCGGTATTGAAAGCCGAATCCGGTGTCACAGCGCCCATGCCCTGGGGGTTAAGCGGCAGGTACTGCTGCAGTCGCTGCAGCGCATAGACGGCCACGACGCCGAGGGCATTGAAGATCAGCAGGCCAAGGGCATAGCGCAGCCAGCCCTGCTCGGCGTCGGCATCGACGCCAGCCAACTTCAGCAGGCCACGCTCGGCGCGGCGCAGCCAGCCGATGCGGCCTTCCATCGCGGCGTGAATCCAGCGAGCCAGCGGCCAGGCCAGCGCGAGCAGCACGACGAGGAAAGCGATCAACTGCATCCAGGCGGAGGCACTCATGACAAGTCCTCCGGAAACAGCAGCGCCCAGAACAGATAGCCGATCAACCCGACGATGAGCACAGCCGCGGCGAGTTCGAAGCCGGTCATGACTTCCGCCTTGCCAGGCGTTCGCAGCCCCAGGCCGCGAGCCCGGTCAACAGCGCGAGAGCCGCGCCCAGACCCAGAAAAACGATGTCCATGACACCTCCATAACGATGGAAGTGATTCTGAAAATCTCGCCCTCAAAGCCTCGACAAGATCGAAGCGAGGGGCATCAAGAAAGCATCAAGATTTGGGCAGCGCGAGCTGAGTGAGGTCGATGCCGCGCTCCTTGGCGATGGCTTCGAGCACCGGCAGCAGCGGCCCCAGCTTCTCGTCCAGCGCGTCGCGCACCGTGTCGACGACGACCTGGGTGCTGCGTTCGATCTCGATGTGCGCGCCGTCACCCACCACCTTGTCGGCGAAGGTGGTCATGCGCAGCGTTTCGGGGATGAGCCAGACCTCGAACCAGCCCGAGCCGTCGCGCTCGCGCTGGGCTTCTGCCACAGTGAGGCTGCAGCCGTTGACGGCGATGTAGCCCTTGGCGAAGACATAGCGCATCCACGGCGCAGGCAGCGCGAAGCGGATGACGCGGTTGTTGTCCGGCGTGCGGATCTCGGCGATGCGGGCCGACACGTCGACATGGCCGGACAGCGGGTGGCCGCCGATCTCGGCGCCGTCCCTAGCGGCGCGCTCGACGTTCAGACCCGAGCCGACGCTCAAGGCCCCCAGCGTCGTCAGCTTCAGCGTCTGCGCCATCACGTCGAACAGCGCCAGGTCGGGCGACGGCCGTTCGGTGACAGTCAGGCAGACGCCGTCGCAGGACACGCTGGCGCCGATGGCCAGCTCGTCGTCGAAGCCGGCCGGCAGCTTCAACGCCAAGGTGTGCAGGCCCTCGCGGGCCGAGATGGATTCGACGCGGGCGACGCCTTGGACGATGCCGGTGAACATCAGAGGGTCTCCTTCTTCGCAGCAAACGCATCGGGCGTGAAGCCCAGCGTCAGGCTGCCGTCTGCCCAGCGCACGACCGGGCGTTTGATGACGCTGGGCTCGGCCAGCATCAGCGCGATGGCGGCCGCATCGTCGACGACGCCGGCCTTGGTCGCGTCATCGAGCTTGCGCCAGGTATTGCCGGAGCGATTCACGAGCTTGTCGCGCCCGAAGGCCTTCAGCCAGGCCGGCAGCAGGTCGTCGGGTACGCCCTGCTTCTTGAAGTCATGGAAGGCGACGTCCAAGCCCTGTTCGGCCAGCCAGGCACGGGCCTTCTTGACGGTGTCGCAGTTGGGGATGCCATAGACGGTGATCATGGGCGCCAACTTACCATGTCGGCATGATCGACTGGCTCGACGAGGCCTCCCTCGACTTCCCGCCCAGCCATCGGGCGCTCGGCCCCGACACCGACGCGCCCGGCCTGCTCGCCGCCGGCGGCACGCTGACGCCCGAGCGCCTGGAAGCCGCCTACCGGCGCGGCATCTTCCCCTGGTATGGCCCCGGCCAGCCGCCGCTGTGGTGGGCGCCGGACCCGCGCATGGTGCTGCAGACGGCGAACTTCAGGCTGTCGCGCTCGCTGCGCAAGACGGTGCAACGCTTTGCCTCCACGGCCGGTTGCGAGATCCGCATCGACCATGACCGCGCCGCCGTGCTGCGCGCCTGCGCCAGCGCGCCTCGCGAGGGCCAGAGCGGCACGTGGATCGTGCCCGAGCTGCAGGCGGCCTACCTGGCGTGGCCAGCCATGCACAGCGTCGAGACCTGGATGGACGGCGAGCTGGTCGGGGGCCTGTACGGCGTCAACCTCGGGCGCATGTTCTACGGCGAATCCATGTTCATGCGCCGCACCGATGCGTCCAAGATCGCGCTGGCCGCGCTGGTCTGCCTGTGCCGGGAGTTCGGCATCCCGTGGATCGACTGCCAGCAGAACACCGGGCACCTGGCCTCGCTGGGCGCTGCGGAAGTGTCGCGAAACGTGTTCGAAGCCCATCTCGCCACCTATGTGGGTGCACCCACGCCCGGGCCCTGGACCTATCATTCGAATCACTGGCACAGGCTTCTGACCTCGACGTGACCCACCCCCAAGAACTGCCCCTCGCGCAGATCCAGTTCTACGCCACGGCCGCCTACCCGTGCAGCTACGTGTCGGGCCGCCAGGCGCGCTCCCAGGTCGCCACGCCCAGCCACCTCATCCACGCCGACGCCTACTCCAACCTGGTCGCCGCAGGCTTTCGGCGCAGCGGCCTGTTCACCTACCGCCCCTACTGCGATCAATGCCGCGCCTGCATTGCGCTGCGCGTGCCGGTCGGCCGCTTCCAGCCCACCCGCAGTCAGGCGCGCGCGCTGAAGCGCCACCGCCACCTGCAGGCCAAGGTGATGCGCCTGGGCTACTCGCCGGAGCATTACGCCCTCTACCTGCGCTACCAGGCCGGCCGCCACTCCGGCGGCGGCATGGACCACGACAGCGTCGACCAGTACACGCAGTTCCTGCTGCAGTCGCGCATCAACTCCCGCCTCGTCGAGTTCCGCGAACCCCTGCCTGACGGCAGCGCACCGCTGCGCATGGTGTCCATCCTCGACATCCTCAGCGACGGCCTGTCGGCGGTCTACACCTTCTATGACCCCGACGTGCCCGGCAGCTTCGGCACCTATGGCGTGATGTGGCAGATCCAGCAGGCACGCGAGCTCAAGCTCAGCCACCTCTACCTGGGCTACTGGATCGAGGAGAGTCCCAAGATGGCCTACAAGGCCGGCTTCAGGCCGCACCAGATCCTGAAGAACGGCGTCTGGGAAGACGCCTGAGCACAGGGCTCGACCGAGCTCAGCTCAGCACGCGCTTCACCAACGCCTTCGTCGCCGCCGGCCACAGCTTCAGCCGCCAGGGGCGCTGACGCAGCACGTCGGCATAACTGGCCCAGGCCACCGCCGGATCACCAGAGGCCAGGTGGTCGTAACCGAACTGGATGGCGAGGCGGTCGAGATGGTCCTGCATGACGCGCCGGTCCATGGCCGTGCCGGCCTTGGGATCGGTCAGGCCCCAGCGCTTCAGCGCCTGCTCAATCACCACACGCTCATAGTTCACCGGCCGGGCCTTGCGTGACACCGAACCCGGCACCACGCGGTAGTAGGCACCGATGCAATCGAGCTGGTCGACCTTGGCCTCGCGCGACGCACGCAGCCAGAAGTCGTAGTCGTCGCCGTTGAAGAGGTTCACGTCGAAGCCGCCGAGCTTGTCGATCAGGCTGCGCCGCATCATCACCGTGGTGGTCAGCAGATGGCACTCCAGCAGCAGCTTGGTGTACATCCAGCCGGAGCGATCGGCCACCACCGCGTTGCCCACGACGGGCGCCGGGCTGACCGCAGGGATGCGGAAGACGCCATCAGCATCCGCCGGCCAGACGAACCAGCGGGTGAACACGGTGCTGACGTCCGCATGCGCGCACAGGTGGGCCACCTGGGCCGACAGCTTGGTCGGCAGCCAGATGTCGTCGGCATCGAGAAATGCAACGAACTCGCCACGCACGGCCGCGAGGCCCGCGTTGCGAGCCCGCGGCGGGCCGGCGTTGGCCTGGTCGACCACGCGGATGCGATCACCGTAGCCACGCAGCACGTCCAGCGTGTTGTCCTTGGAGCCGTCGTTGACGACGATGACCTCGACGTGCGGATAGTCCTGCGCCAGCACGCTGTCGACCGCCTCGGCCACATAGGCCGCGGCGTTGTAGGCCGGGATGATGACCGAGACGAGGCCGGCCTCCATCGGCTCGGCGTCCGATGTCAAACGATGGCTCCGGCCGGAGCGATGCTGCCGGACAGCAGGCAGTCGAAATACTCGATGGTCTTGCGCAGGCCGTCATCCAGCTGGGTGGTGGGCTCCCAGCCGCCGAGGTGCTTGCGCGCCAGCGTCAGGTCAGGCTTGCGCTGCAGCGGGTCGTCGCTGGGCAGCGGGTGATGCACGATCTTGGATGCAGAGCCGGTCAGCGCGATCACCTTCTCGGCCAGCTGCAGCATCGTGAACTCGCCAGGGTTGCCGATGTTCACCGGGCCGGTGAAGTCATCGCCCGTGTTCATCAGGCGGATCATGGCTTCGATCAGATCGTCGCGGTAGCAGAACGACCGCGTCTGCGAGCCATCGCCATAGATCGTGATGTCGTCACCCTTGAGCGCCTGCACGATGAAGTTGGACACCACGCGTCCATCGTTGGGGTGCATGCGCGGGCCGTAGGTGTTGAAGATGCGCGCCACCTTGATGCGCAGCTGGTGCTGGCGGTAGTAATCGAAGAACAGCGTTTCGGCGCAGCGCTTGCCTTCGTCATAACAGGAGCGCATGCCGATGGGGTTGACGTGGCCCCAGTAGTCTTCGGTCTGCGGGTGGATCTTGGGGTCACCGTAGACCTCGCTGGTCGACGCCTGCAGGATCTTGGCCTTCACGCGCTTGGCCAGGCCCAGCATGTTGATGGCACCGTGCACGCTCGTCTTCGTGGTCTGGACCGGGTCGAACTGGTAGTGCACGGGCGACGCCGGGCAGGCCAGGTTGTAGATCTCGTCAACCTCCACGTACAGCGGGAAGGTCACGTCGTGACGCATCAGCTCGAAGTGCGGGTTGGGCAGCAGGTGGGCGATGTTGGCCTTGGTGCCGGTGAAGTAGTTGTCCACGCACAGCACGTCGTGCCCCTGGTCCAGCAGGCGTTCGCACAGGTGCGAACCCAGGAAACCAGCGCCGCCAGTGACCAGGATGCGCTTTCTCAGGCTATATGAGTTCATCTTTTCAAGTCCTGTTCGCGAAAGGCCCGTCGAGCGTAGCCATGGGGAAAAGAGGCGCGGATTCTAGGTGCGCAGGTCGTTCAGACCAGCACCTCGACGCAGGGGGGGTGCCCGAGAAATCCCTCGGGGCTGGCGCTGCGGCCATAGGCGCCGCTCTGGTAGACGACCGCCAGGTCGCCGATCTCGCCTCGGGCCATGTCCATGCGGTCGGCCAGCAGGTCCAGCGGCGTGCACAACGGGCCGACGACGCTGGCGGCCTCGGTGGCGGATTCGCTGCGACCTTGCGGCTCGACTGAGGCCGGATAGTTCTTGCGCAGTACCTGGCCGAAGTTGCCGGAGGCCGACAGGTGATGGTGCAGGCCGCCATCCGCCACCAGGAAGACCTGGCCGCGCGAGACCTTGCGGTCGACGATGCGACTGACGTAGACACCGGCCTCGCCGACGAGGTAGCGACCCAGCTCGATGACGAGCTTGGCCTGTGGCAGATCGGTCTGGGCGCGCGCCTGCAGCGCGGCGAGGTTGTCGGCAATGGGCGCCAGGCCCAGTCGCGCCTCGCCCGGGAAGTACGGAATGCCGAAACCGCCGCCCAGGTTCAGGAATCTGACCGGAGCCGGTGCGGACTCGGCCAGGCGCAGCGCCAGCTCGTAGCTCTTGAGCTGAGCCTCGCAAATCGCCTCGGCCTTCAGGTTCTGCGAGCCGGCGAACAGGTGAAAGCCCTCGAAGGCAACGCCGTCGCCCGCCAGCCGGCCCACCTCGGCCAGCACCTCGGGCAGGCTTTCGGCGTCGATGCCGAACTGCTTGGGGCCGCCGCTCATGCGCATGCCCGAGCCTTTCAGCTCGAAGTCGGGGTTCACGCGCAGCGCCACGCGGGCCGGTCGGCCCAGGCGCTGCGAAGCGCGCGCCAGCGGCGCGAGTTCCCGTGCCGACTCGACATTGACGAGCACGCCGGCCGCGACCGCCTGGCCCAGCTCGATGTCGCGCTTGCCGGGGCCGGCGAAGCTGATCTCGTGCACATCGGCGCCGGCGTTCAACGCCACCTGCAGCTCGCCCGCCGAGGCCACGTCGATGCCGTCCACCAGGCCGGCCATCAGCCCGACCAGGGCCGGCATCGGGTTGGCCTTCATCGCGTAGTGCAGCTCGATGCCCCGCGGCAGCGCCGCGCGCAGCTCGGCCACGCGGGTTCTCAGCAGGCCGCGGTCGTAGGCGTAGAACGGCGTCTGCCCGACGCGCTCAGCCAGCACCGACAGGCGTTGTCCGCCGACCAGCAGCTCACCGTTCGCGTCGCGAGGAAAGAGCACGGGCGCATGCTCGAGGGCACGCTTCGGAGTCGGGGAGTCAGTCATGCAGGGTCATGCGGTTTGGCGTTCGACCCAGTCGGTCGATAGCGTCTTGCGGTCGATCTTGCCGTTGGGGTTGCGCGGCAGCGGGCCCGTGCGGGCGTCGATGCCGTGCGGCACCATGTAGGCCGGCATGCGGGCCTTGCAGGCAGCGGTCAGCGCGGCCAGGTCGAGTTCGCTGACGCCCTCGGGTGGCGTCGCGATGACCTGGATGGCCTGGCCCAGGGCGTCGTGATAGACACCGAAGGCCACGCACTCGCCCACCAGCCCCGTCGCGTACAGAACCTCCTCAACCTCGGTCGGACTGACCCGGTAGCCCGAGGTCTTCATCATTTCGTCGCGGCGGCCGACGAAGTACAGAAATCCTTCGGCGTCGCGCTTGACGGTGTCACCGGAGAACACGGCGAATTCCGGCAGCTGCAGACCGCCCTCGCGGCCACCCACGCCGACCGGCAACGGCTTGTAGCGCTCGGCCGTCTTCTCGGCGTCGTTCCAGTAGCCCAGGCCGACGAGAGCGCCGCGGTGCACCAGCTCGCCCGGCTCGTCCGGCGCGCATTCGCTGCCGTCCTCGCGCAGCACGAGGATCTCGGCGTTCGGGATCGCCTTGCCGATGGAATCCGGACGGCGGTCCACCTCGGCGGGCGGCAGGTAGGTCGAGCGGAAGGCCTCGGTCAGGCCATACATCAGGAAGGGCTTGGCCGACGGCGCCTTGGCCCGCAGCAGGTCCAGCGTCGCCCGCGGCATGCGCCCGCCGGTGTTGGCGAAATAGCGCAGGTGGGCGTCGATGGCGGCCGGCCATTCGAGCTGGGTCAGCTGGATGTAGAGCGGCGGCACGGCGGTCAGGCCGGTGACCTTCTCGCGCTCCATGGCCTTGAGCACGTCCTTGGGCAGCAGATAGTTCAGCAGCACGACGCGCGCGCCACTGTGGAAGGCCGTCGTCAGCTGGCTGAAGCCGGCATCGAACGACAGCGGCAGCGCGGCCAGCAGCGTGTCGCTGGCGCGGTTGTCCAGGTAGCTCGCCACGCTCTTGCCGCCGGCCACCATGTTGCGGTGGGACAGCACGACGCCCTTGGGCCGGCCTGTCGAACCCGAGGTGTAGAGAATGGCTGTCATGTCGGTGTCGATGACGCGGTGGCCGGCGCGGGCCGGCGCGGCCAGCAGCGCGGCCCAGTCATGCACGGGCACTGGGGCCGAGCCGGCGCCACTGGTCAGCACGACATGGCGCAGCGACGGGCATTGCGTCAACACCTCGCCCAGCTGCGCCAGGCGTTCGGGCGACGTGACGAGCACGCGCACGTCGCAGTCGCGCAGGATGAAGCCGACCTGCTCGGGCTTGAGCAGTGGGTTCAGCGGCACGAAGACGCCGCCGGCGGCCGGCGCGCCAAAGCTGGCGACGACGGTCTCGAAGCGCTTTTCCAGGTAGATCGCGACCCGCTCGCCACGGCCCAGTCCCAGGGCCATCAAGCCGCTCGCAAAGCCGCGCACGGCGGCATCCAGTTCGCCATAGCTCAACGTCGCCGCGCCATGGGTCAGGGCCGAGGCGTCGGGCGTGCGCTCGGCGGCAACGGCCACCAACTCGTTCAGCAGCGTGGATTCGGGCATGGGCGCAGGTCGGGTCAGAGTGAGCGGGCTTTTTGCGCGTGGGTCGAGGACCGTGGGGCTGGTCGCGCACAACGATCTCTTGCGCGGCATCGGGTCACGCGCAAACAGCCGTTAAAAAAGTATCGCACGCGCCCCCGGGGCCGAGGGGTGGCCGCCCCCGGGGCCGAGGGGTCGGCGGGCTAAACTGCGCGGCTGCATTTTTGGACGCTAGACCCCAATGGACAACGCCCAGGTGCTCAGCCATGTGCTGAGGCTTCTCGACGACGTGCTGAGCCTGAACGGCCGCGCCCAGACCTTCACTCGCGACACCGCCCTGCTCGGCGCCCTGCCCGAGCTGGACTCGATGGCCGTGGTGAGCCTGATCACCGCGCTGGAGGAACAGCTCGGCCTGGTCGTCGACGATGACGACATCGACGGCGACACCTTTGCCACCGTGGGCTCGCTGGCGGACTTCGTCGCCGCCCGCCTCGGTTGACCCCTCACGCCGACGTCTTCTTCCTGCCCGCCGCCGGCGGCGAGCAGCGGCTTTGCCTGTTCCATGCGCCTGTGGGCGCGCCGCGCAGCCGCGTGCTCTACCTGCACCCGTTCGCCGAAGAGATGAACAAGTCGCGCCGCATGGCCGCCCTGGCCTGCCGCGCGCTGGCCGAGGCCGGGCATGCCGTGCTGCAGGTCGACTTGCGTGGCTGCGGCGATTCGTCGGCCGACTTTGGCGACGCGTCCTGGGCCGACTGGCAGGCCGATGCCCGCCTTGGCCTGGCCTGGCTGGACGCCCATGTCACTGATGCACCTGTGTGGCTCTGGGGCTTGCGCGCCGGCGCACTGCTGGCCGCCGCCGACTGGGGCCGCCCCGTGAACTACCTTTTCTGGCAGCCGATGACCAACGGCAAGCTCGCGCTGCAGCAGTTCCTGCGCCTGAAGCTCGCCGCCGAGATGGCCAGCGGTGCGAGCAAGGGGCTGATGGATGCGATGAAGACCGAACTGGCCGCCGGCCGCCCGGTCGAGATCGCCGGCTACCGCCTGAGCGCCAATCTGGCCTCGGGCCTCGACGCAGCCAGGCTGGCGCCCAGCGGCGTGCCGGGTCGCGTGGAGTGGCTGGAACTCAGCACTCGCGAGGACGCCGTGCTGACGTCCGTCAGCGAACAGGCCATCAAGTCATGGCAGGACGCCGGTTGGGCCGTGCGCCCGCAGATCGTGCCGGGCCCCGGCTTCTGGGCAACCAGCGAGATCGAACTCGCGCCGGCCCTCATCGCCCGCACGGTGGAGGCGCTGTCGTGAAGGAGTCGGTGCTGAAATTCAGCTGCGAGGGTGACCCGCTGGTTGGCATCCTGGCCGAGCCCGCGCGCGGCATGCTGGCCGAGGTTGGCGTCGTCATCGTCGTCGGTGGCCCGCAGTACCGCGCCGGCAGTCACCGCCAATTCACGCTGCTGGCCCGTCATCTGGCCGAGAACGGCTTCGCGGTGCTGCGCTTCGACTACCGCAGCATGGGTGACAGCGCCGGGGACGCGCGCGACTTCCTCGCCGTGGACGCTGACATCGGCGCGGCCATCGATGCGCTGCTGGCCGCGCGCCCAGGGCTCAGGCGGGTGGTGCTGTGGGGGCTGTGCGATGCGGCGTCGGCCGCCCTGCTCTACCTCGAACAAAAGCCCGACCCTCGGGTCGTGGGGCTGGCCCTGGCCAATCCGTGGGTCCGGTCCGCCGCTTCCCTCGCCCGCACCCACGTCAAGCACTACTACGGCCAACGCCTGCTGCAAGCGGAGTTCTGGCTCAAGCTGCTCCGCGGCGGTGTCGGACTTGGCGCCGTGAAGGGCCTCCTGCGCACGATCAAGGCCAGCCGCGGGACGGCACCCGACAACCGCAGCTTCCAGCAACGCATGGCTGTCGGATGGCGACAAACGCCCATGCCCATCCTGCTGATGCTCAGTGGCGACGACTACACTGCCAAGGAGTTTTTGGATCATGCATCCGGGTCGCCAGAGTGGACGGGCTTGCTCAGCGAGCGCCAAGTCTCGCGGATCGATTTTCCGGGCGCGGACCACACGTTTTCGGACGGCATTCAGGCGGAATGCCTATCGACCACCACTCACCGCTGGCTGCACGACATCGCATCATCCCCATGAAGCAGCTCCGCTTTCCCCTGACGTTGTGTCGCTTGCTCACGGTGACCGCCGTGACGGTGGCCGCCTCATCCGCGCACGCCCAGGTCATTCAGCCCTGCGGCTCCCTTGAGAACAACTACGGCCCCTACGACTACCGCGGTCGCGAAGGGAGCAAGCGCATCGTCGAGGTCAACCATTTCGACTCCGGTGTGGAGACCCTGACGAAGCGGATGACCGGCCCCTTTGGCGGCGACATCGCCTACACGCTCCGTGCCTTCCCGAACCACTATCGCGCGCTCGTCACCTTGGAACGACTGGCTGAGAAGGAGAAGGCCGACCCGCCCGACGGCGCCCACTATTCGGTGGAGTGCTTCTACGACCGCGCTCTGCGCTTCGTCCCCGACGACCATCTCGTGCGGCTGCTCTACGCGAACTACCTCGTCAAGCGCAGCCGCCGCGACGACGCGCTGAAGCAGATCGAATACGTGGCGCGCACCGAAAGCGACAACCCGCTCGCTCAGCTCAACGTGGCACGTCTGTACCTCGACATGAAGGAGTACGACCTGGCCCTGGCCACGGTACATCACCTCATGTCGCTGGGCTATGACCGGCCGGATCTGCGTGACCGCCTGATCGCGGCTGGGCGCTGGGTGGAACCCGCGGCTGCGGCGGCAAGCGCGCCGGCCAGTGGTGCCCGATAGATGCTGGACGGCGATGACCCATCTCACGACATCCCGCCACGCCGGCTCAGAGGCCCAGTGAGCACCGGCCCGCACGCTGAGAAGCAGCCCCCTGCCACGAGCGCTAGCACCGCCGAGTCCCGGGGCAGTCTCGGGCGCCAGATCGCACTGAGCGGCCTGACACTGGTGCTGCTGCGCCTGTCGGTGAGGCTGATCGGGCTGGTCAGCATCGTGCTGCTCTTCCGTATCCTGGCGCCGGAAGACTTCGGCCTGGTTGCCACCGCGATGATCGTCGTCGGCTTCGTCGAGATCTTCGCGGAGTTCGGATTTGACCAGGCACTCCTGCGGCATCCCAACGCGACGGAACAGGAATACCACACCACCTGGACCTTGAATACGCTGCGCGGGCTGAGTGTCTGCGCGGTGCTGATGCTCGGCGCACCACTGGCCGCGAAGCTGCTGGACGACCCGCGGCTGCTGCCCATCCTGTTGACCCTGGCCTTCGTACCCTTGCTAGATGGCGTGGCCAGCACCGGCGTCATCGAGTTCGCGCGCAACCTCGACTTCCAGAAGGAATTCAAGCTCAAGGTCGGGCAGAAGCTGATTTCCTTCGCGGTCACGCTGACGGCAGCGCTCACGCTGCGCAATTACTGGGCGCTCGTGATCGGCACGCTGGCCGGGCGGCTGGCTGGCGTCGTGATGAGCTATGCGATGCATCCGTTCCGCCCCCGACCCAGCCTGCACGGCGCCGGCGAGGTACTGCGCTTCTCGTCATGGCAGCTCGCCAACAGCATCGTGCTCTACCTGGGCAATCAGACGGACAAGATTGCGACGCAGAAGCTGTTCAGCGCCAGCGCCGTGGGCATCCTGCGCGTGGCCGAGGAGGTCAGCTCCATGGTCATGGAGTTCGTCTGGCCCATCGAACGGGCCCTCGTTGCCGGCTACACCAAGCTCATCGGGCAGCAGGAGGAACTGCGCCGCACCGTGCTGAGCGCGGTGGGCTGCATTGCTGCGGTCGGCGTGCCGCTGAGTGTGGCGCTCGCCGCGCTGGCCGACCCGGCCGTGCGGCTCATCCTGGGAGAAAAGGGCGTACCGGCCATCCCGTTCGTCCAGGCCTTCGCCATCCATGGCGCGCTGCGCTCGACGATGTCCGGCATCTTTCCGCTGTTCCTGACCATCGGGCGGCCGCGGATCAACACGTTCGCCACCTTCCTGTCCGTCGCGGTGCGGCTGGCTTCGCTGCTGGTGCTGTTCCCGCTGCTGGGCGTGATCTCGGCCCCCTACTGCCTGGCCTTGGGCACGATGTGCAGCTGGATCTATGTCTGGAGTCATTTGAACCGCAGCCTGAGCCTGGGCTGGCCGGCGGTGCTGCGCATCCTGGGACGGCCGACCGTCTGCAGCCTGCTGCTGCTGGGCGTCGGCCTCGGCGTGCAGGCGGCCCTGCCGGGCTTGGGGCCGATCGCCATGCTCGCGGTCGCCGTGCCTGCATGCGTTCTGACCTACGTCGGCAGCACCTTGCTGCTCTGGCGGCTGGCCGGCTCGCCAGCAGGCCCAGAGGCGGTCTTCCTCCACTGGCTCCGCCAGCGACGGGCGCCGCTGCCCAGCCGGGCGTGAAGGCGATATCCATGCGAGCACATGTCATCCCCATCGGCAATCTGGCCAACCAGATGCTCCAGCTGGTGTTTCTCGAGCGCCTGAAACAACGGCTGCCCGAGCTCGAGATCGGCGGGGTCGATCTGCCGTTGTGGCAGGTTCGCCGGGACTTCTCCGCGGGTCATCCCACGCCGCGGCTGCGCTTGTACGGCCAGTTCGTCGACGTCGACCGGCTGTGCAGCCTGATGCAGCGGGGCTGGGTGCGGGACTTCGAGTTCGCGGCGCTCGGGTTCAGGATGGAAAACTTCCTGCCGCGGGAGCAGGTGAATGCGCTGTTCCCGCCACGGGTGCCGGTGCTGGAGCGGTTCGCCGACGACGAGCTTCTCATCAACGTGCGTGGCGCCGAAATCCTGGGTGACGTGCACCAGGACTACGGCCCCATGCCCATCGGCTACCTCAAGCAACTGACCGATGCGACCGGGCTGCGGCCGGTGCTGATGGGCCAGATCGGCCAGGACTGGTACTCGGATGCCCTGCGCCAGGCATTCCCAGGCTGCCGCGTGATCGAAAGCCGCGGCATCCTGGAGGACTTCGAGATCATCCGCCATGCCCGCCACATCGCGATGAGCCTGAGCACCTTCTCGTGGATCGCCAGTTGGCTGTCCGAGGCCAGCACGATCCACATGCCGCTGATCGGCATCTTCAATCCGCTGCAGCGTCCCGAGATCAACCTGCTGCCGGTCGATGACCCGCGGTACCGGTTCTACGACTTCGGCGTGCGCCGCTGGGTCGCCACGCCCAAGCAGGTCCGGGCGTTGCAGGAACCGGGCGAGTGGCCAGCCCTGCCCGCGAGCGCCGTGGCCGAGCGGATCCGCGGGGCACAGCAGCTATGGAGCGCCCAGCAGGCACGCTACCGACGCCGTCTCGGCGTCGCGGCGATCCTTCACCGCCTGGGCTGGCGACGCAGGGTCGGCATCTCATGACGAGCCGCCGCTGGACCGAATGGTTCCTCCCGGAGGGCCAGGCTGCGAGAGACGCCTCCATTGACACCGCGCGAGCGCTGTTGATGCTCTACGTCGTGGGCTATCTCCACCTCGGCGGCTATATCGGGAACGGCGAGTCGCATGTCGGCTGGTGGAGTGCCGCCCTGACGCAATTGGTGCTGGGCAGCTTCACCTTCCTGTCCGGTTTCCTGATCGCCGGCCGCCCGTTGCGCGGCGGGCTGGGGGACGTGCTCGGCTTCTACCGGCGGCGCCTGCTGCGGATCTATCCCTTGTTCCTGCTGTCCCTGGCCGGATTCGTCGCGCTGGGCCTGACGTACTGGGTGACGGCTGCCAAGTCCGCCCTCGGCCTGAGCATGTTCTGGCTTTCGCCGCCGATGACGCTCTGGTATGTCGTCATGCTGTTGGTGTGTTTCGTGCTGGCTCCCCTGCTGTTGATCGGCAGTTGGGCCAGGACCGCCTTGACCAGCGTCGCGCTGCTCGCCTTGATGGCGCTCTGGCACACGGCCGTCACGCCCATGGATCTGCGCATGGCCACCCAGTTCGCGGCCTTTGCCAGCGGCGTGCTCTTTGCGCGCGGTGGGTGGCGCACGCAAGTTCGGTCCGCCGCCTTCTACCTCGCGACCGCCGCGGCCGTCATCCTTCAACTGTCGACAGCCAGACAGGACGAGGCCATCACTGCGTGGACGGCGGTGCCGGCCGTCTGCCTTGTGCCGATCTTGCTGCTGGCCGGCTTCGACGCCCTGGCCCAGCCCTGGATGAAGAGCCGCTGGGTGCGCTTCCTGAGCCATGCAAGCTTTTGCGCGTATCTCTTCCACCGCATCGTCTACGCCCTGCTGGAACGCGCCGTGCAGCCGCACGACGCCCTGCTGCACTGGCTGTGGCTGCTGGGCGTGGGACTGCCCATGGTCCTCGCGGTTTCGGCCTTCATCCAGACGGCCTACGACGATCTGCTGCAGCACGGCATGCCCGCCTTGTCCAAGTTTGCCCGCTCATGAAAATTGCCGTCCTGTCCTACCCCATGCTGTTCCAGAGCCGTGGGGGGCTGTCGATGAAGGTCAAGCGGACGGTGGCGGCCCTGCGCGAGGTCGGCCATGACGCTCACCTGTTCGACGCCAACAACGACCTGCTGCGCGACTACGACCTGGTGCATGTCTTCGCGGGCTACAACGGCAATCACCGCATCATCGAGCAGGCCAAGCGCGACGGCCTGCCGGTCGTGCTTTCGACGATCCTGAACCCGCCGTTCAGCGCCAGCCAGGGTCGCAAAGCCCGGCTGCTGAGCCGCCTGGTCGGCAAGCTCACGGGCTATGAGGTCACCACGAGCTACTGGCAGCTGCGCACCTCGATCCAGCTGGCCGACCAGCTCGTCGTGCTCGGCAACGCCGAAGGCCGCATGCTGACCGAAGCCTTCGAGGCCGACCCCGCCAAGGTCAACGTCGTGCACAACGGCATCGCGCAGGAGTTCTTCGCGGCCGACCCCGCCGAGTTCCTTGCCCGCTACCCCCAGGTTCGCCAGCCCTTCGTGCTGCACACCGGCCTGATCGGCGACGTGAAGAACCAGCTCGGGCTGGCCCGTGCAATGGCCGGCAGCGGCGTGCAGGTGGTGCTGGTGGGCTACGCGGGCGAGGACGTGTCGGACTACCTGCGGCAGTGCCTGGCCGCATCGCCGGACGTGATCCACCTCGGCGAGCTCGCCCATGGCAGCCTGATCGCGTCGGCCTGCGCCGCGGCGTCCATGGTAGCCATCCCGAGTCGGCACGAAGGCATGCCGAACTCCATCCTCGAGGGCCTGGCTGCGGACCGCCCGGTCGTGCTGACCGACAACCACGTGATGGACCTCGACCTGCCCACCGATGTGGCCGTCGAGGTCCAGGCCGATGACCTCGCCGGCATCCGCCGCGCGGTGGACGGTTTCCTGGCCTCGCCGCCGCCGCCGGGGCGTGCGCGCTCCGTGGTCAGCCACATGAGCTGGAACGCGGTGGCAAGGCGCCTGAGCGACGTGTACGACAAGGCCGTCGCGGCCAACCGTTCGTCGGGCGGCAGCAGATGACGCCCGTCACCGCGACCGTCGACGTCTTCGCGCATGTGCGCGAGCTGCCGGCCGACGCCCAGGCCTTGATGGCCCGGGCCGAGCAGCAGCATGTGGAGTTCGGTGTCGACTGGTATGCGAACCTGATCGATGCCGTCTTCGCCGGCGAGCCGGCGCAGCAGGTCCGCATCCATGTGCTGCGCCAGGCCGGGCGGGTCCTGGCGGTGCTGCCCACGATGGCCCGCAAGGGGACGTCGGACCGTGAGGTCAGCGCCCTGTCCAACTTCTACACGGCCATCTACTCGCCGGCCGTGGAAGAGGGGGTCACGGCAAAGGACCTCCTGCCTTTGGCACGCGCCCTTCGACAGGCCGGTGCCGGGGCACCGACCTATCGCTTTTCGCCCATGGACCCGGCCTCGCGCGAGTTCGACCTGCTGCGCGACGCGCTCGGCCTCGCGGGCCTCAAGGTGCACAGCTACTTCGCCTTCGGCAACTGGTTTGAGCCGGTTCGCCTGAACTGGGCCGACTATCTGAAAGAGCGCAGCGGGCAGGTGCGCAGCACCATCAAGCGCAATGCCAAGAAGTTTGCCGCCGAAGGTGGGCATATCGAGATCGTGCGCGGCGGCGACCGTCTGGAGGGGGGCATTGCCGCCTACCAGGCCGTCTATGCGCAAAGCTGGAAGGTCCCCGAGCCCTACCCCGAGTTCGTGCCGGGGCTGATCCGGCTGTGCGCGCGGCGCGGCTGGCTCCGACTGGGCGTGGCCCGGGTCAAGGAGCAGCCGGTTGCCGCGCAGATCTGGATCGTGGCCCATGGGCGTGCCGACATCTACAAGCTCGCCTATGACGAGGAGTACAAGGCGCTTGCGCCGGGGACCTTGCTGACCGCGGCTCTCATGGAAGAGGCGCTGGATGTCGACGGCGTGCGCGAGATCGACTACCTGATCGGCGACGACCCGTACAAGGCCACCTGGATGAGCCAGCGTCGCGAACGCTTGGGCCTCATCGCCTACGACCCGCTGACGCTGCGTGGCCTGATCGGCCTGGTCCGCCAGACCTTGGGCGACTATCGGCGGCGCCTGCGTGCAGCGGCGGCGCCCCGCCCCGACAATTTGCCCCGAACCTAATCCGCCACCTTCGATGCACGCCCAAGACTTGCCGCCCGACACCCCCTTTGCCTCGGGGACCGCACGCTTCCCTGCGCCGGCCGCCAACGCCCTCGCGGCCTGGCAGCAAGCCTATTCGGCCCGCGGCGTGAGCTGCGCGGCCGACGTGGACGGCGAGTTCTCGGTGGCTCTGAACCTGCCCGGTGGCGGGCACTACCTGGCCGTCGACCGCTTCGCTGTCCACAGCCTCTGCTACGCCGTGCGCGACGGCCAGTTGCACTACGCCACGCGCGCTGACGTGCTGGCTCGGCAGTTGGGCCTGCGGGAGATCGATACCCAGGCCGTCTTCGACTACCTCTTTCACCATTCCATCCCGTCGCCGCGCACCATCTACGCCGGCATCCACCGCCTGCCGCCGGCCCACTACGTGCTGTTCGAGAACGGCCGTCTGACCGTGGCACCGTATTGGGTCCCACGCTTCGACGAGATGGCCAAGCCGGATTTCGAGACCTTGCGCGATGAATTTCGCGGCATCTTGCGAACAGCGGTGAAAGAACGCCTCGCCAGCGACGGACAGACCGCGTGCTTCCTGAGCGGCGGCACCGACAGTTCCACCGTCTGCGGCTTGCTGCGCGAGGCTACTGGCCGGCCGCCGGCCAGCTATTCCATCGGCTTCGAGGCCGAGGGCTACGACGAGATGGCCTACGCACGCATCGCGGCCAAGGCCTATGGGGCCGACCACCACGAGTACTACGTGACACCGGCCGACCTCGTGAAGGCCATCCCGGATGTCGCCGGCCACTACGACCAGCCCTTCGGCAACTCCTCGGCCGTGCCGGCCTTCTACTGCGCAAGCCGTGCGCGGGCCGATGGCTACACCCGCATCCTCGCCGGCGACGGCGGCGACGAGCTGTTCGGCGGCAACACGCGCTACGCCAAGGAACGGGTGTTCCACGTCTACAGCCAGATTCCTTCGCCCGTGCGCGCGGGCGTGCTGCACCCGCTATTCATGAACCCGGTGACGGGCAATATCCCGCTGCTCAAGAAGGGTACGAGCTATATCCGTCAAGCCCGCGTGCCCATGCCGGACCGCATGCAGAGCTACAACCTGCTGGACAGGCTGGGCCTGAGCGAGGTGTTCACGCCAGCCTTCCTGGCCGCGGTGGATGTGAACGGCCCGCGCCAGCACCAGCGCGCCACGTGGGCCCAAGGGCCGCACGATGCCAGCCTGGTCAACCAGATGCTGGCCTTTGACTGGCGCTACACGCTGGCCGAGAACGACCTGCCCAAGGTCGTGGGCACCACGGGTCTGGCCGGCATCGACGTCGGCTTCCCGCTGCTGGACACCCGGCTGCTCGACTTTTCGCTGAAGCTGCCAACCAGCTACAAGCTCAAGGGCCTGAAGCTGCGCTGGTTCTTCAAGGAAGCGCTGCGCGGCTTCCTGCCCGACGAGATCCTGACCAAGAAGAAGCACGGCTTCGGCCTGCCCTTCGGCCCCTGGGCCGTCAAGGACGCGGCGCTGAACGCGTTGGCTGCCGAGTCACTGCGGGGCATCGCCGCGCGCGGGCTGGTGCGCGGCGAGTTCATTGACAGCCTGCTCACGCACCGGCTCAAGGAGCATGCCGGCTATTACGGCGAGATGGTCTGGATCCTGATGATGCTGGAGCAGTGGCTGCGCCGGCATGCGCCTGACTGGCGCGTTTGAACCTGTCACCAGGACAGGGAATCACGAGTCAAGGTGTATCGCGCCCCGGCAGAACCGGTTGGAGTCAGAGACAACGAAAGAGGCCCGTGCCAGCACTGCCGGCACGGGCCTCTTTCTGACACTGCCATTCCTTCGAACGCCGACGGACGTTCCTCGAATCAGGAGTGCAGCTCAGCGACGCCGCCGTCAGTGAAGCGCAGCGGCGGTGCTGGCAGCCATGGTCACTGATTCGGCAGCGTGTAGTAGCAGGCTTTGAGCTTCAGGGGCGCCGGGTCGGCACCGAAGAAAGAGTTGGTGCAGGGAATGCTGCCCGAGAGATTGCGCTTGACGATGAAGGAGCCACTGGCCCCGTAGGACACATCGGTCACCGTGCCCGCGGGCAGCACGCAGGTGCCGTTCTCGTTGCCACAGAGGACCATGTTGGCACCCGTGGTAATGGAGACGGCGACCGCGGCACTCGTGGTCTGTGCGCCGAGGTTGTCGGTGGCGCGCGCGGTGAAGCTGTGGGAGCCGAGGGTGGCGATCCAGGACAGGCTGTAGGGCGAGGCGGTCGTGACGCCGAGCGCGGTGGCTCCATCGAAGAACTCGACCTTGGTCACGGTGCCGTCGCTGTCGGAGGCCGCAGCAGAGAGCGTGACGCTGGCGCCGGCGCTGTAGCTGCCGCTGGCCGTCGGCGAGGTCATCGCCACCGTGGGCGCCTGGTTGTTGCCCTGGTTGACCAGCGTGTAGTAGCAGGACTTGAGCTTGCCGGGCGCGGGGTCGCCACCGAAGTACGAGTTCGTGCAGGGCACATTGCCCGTGAGGTTGCGCTTGACGGCGAACAGCCCTTCGGCACCGTAGGAAACGTCAGCCACGCCGCCGGAGGGCAGCGCGCATGTGCCGTTCTCATTGGCGCAGAGGACGACATTGGCACCCGTGGTGATGGAGACGGCGACCGGGGTGCTGGTGGTCTGGGCGCCGAGGTTGTCCGTGGCGCGGGCAGTGAAGCTGTGGGAGCCGAGCGTGCCGATCCAGGACGCGCTGTACGGCGCAGCCGTTGCCACGCCCAGGGAGGTCGCGCCGTCGAAGAACTCGACCTTGGCAATCGTGCCGTCACTGTCCGAGGCAGCGGCCGAGAGCGTGATGGCGGAGCCGGCGCTGTAGCTGCCACTCGCCGTCGGCGAGGTCAGCGCCACCGTGGGGGCCATGTTGTTGCCCTGGTTGACCAGCGTGTAGTAGCAGGACTTGAGTTTGTTGGGCGCCGGATCGCCGCCGAAGTACGAGTTGGTGCAGGGCACGTTGCCCGTGAGGCCGCGCTTGACGGCGAACTGGCCGCTGGCTCCGTAGGAAACGTCGGCCACGGCGCCTGCGGGCAGCGCGCAGGTGGCGTTCTCGACGGCACAGAGGATGCCATCGGCGCCGCTGCCGATCGTGATGCTGACGGGAGCGCTGGTGGTCTGCGCACCGAGGTTGTCGGTGGCCTGCGCGGTGAAGGTGTGGGAGCCCAGCGTCGCAACCCACGACAGCCCGTAGGGCGCGCTGGTGGCCACGCCCAGCGAGGCCGTGCCGTCGAAGAACTCGACCTTGGCGATGCTGCCGTCACTGTCGGAAGCGGTTGCCGACATCGTCACGGCAGAGCCGGCGCTGTAGCTGCCGCTGGCCGTCGGTGAGGTCAGCACCACCGTCGGGGGCGTGTTGCCTCCCTGGCTGAGCGGCGTGTAGTAGCAGGACTTGAGCTTGTTGGGCGCCGGGTCGGCACCGAAGTACTGGTTGGTGCAGGGAATGTTGCCCGTCAGGTTGCGCTTGACGGCAAACAGGCCGCCGGCACCGTAGGACACGTCGGCCAAGGTGCCCGAGGGCAGCACGCAGGTGCCGTTCTCGGTGGCACAAAGGATGACGTTGGAGCCGGTCGTGATCGAGACGGCGACCGCGGCGCTGGTGGTCTGCGCGCCGAGGTTGTCGGTGGCACGGGCGGTGAAAGTGTGGGAGCCGAGCGTCGCGATCCAGGACAGGCTGTAGGGCGCGCTCGTGACCACGCCCAGCGAGGTCGTGCCATCGAAGAATTCGACCTTGGCAATGGTGCCGTCACTGTCGGCGACCGTCGCCGAGAGCGTGACGCTGTTACCGGCGCCGTAGCTGTCATTGGCCGTCGGCGACGTCAACACCACCGTGGGGGAGGCGTTGCTGCTCTGGGTCGTGATGGCGTAGTAGCAGGCCTTGAGCTTGCCCGGCGCGGGGTCGCCGCCGAAGAACGAGCTGGTGCAAGGAATGGTGCCGGTGAGGTTGCGCTTGACCGAGAACGTGGCGTTGCCGTAATAGACATCCGCCGTGGCGCCCGCCGGCAGCACGCAGTTGGAGCCTTCCGACACGCAGAACGTGGTCAAGCCGATCCAGACCGTGACGGCGGCGGAGGTTGTCTGCTTGCCCTGGTTGTCGGTGGCGCGGGCGGCCAGCGTGTGCGGGCCTGATGTCGGCGTCCAGTCCAGCGCATAGGGTGCAGCGGCGATGCTGCCCAGCACGGTGGCACCGTCAAGGAATTCCACCTTCGCCACGCTGCCGTCAGGGTCCGACGCCGCGGCCGTCAGCGTGATGGTGGCGTTCGTCGCGAAGACGTCGCTGGTCGAAGGCCATGTCAGCTGGACGAGCGGCGCCTGGTTGGTCACCGGAACGACCGCGTAGAAACAGCTCTTGGGTTGTCCGGGCGCGGGATCGGTGCCGAACACCGTGTTGGAACAGAGCACGCTGCCGGTCACGCCGCGCTTGACCGAATAGAAGCCATTGGCGCCGAAGTAGACGTCCACGATGGCGCCCGCGGCGAACGTGCAGGTGCCGTTCTCTGCCGCACAGGGCAGGACGGCCGAGCCGTCGTAGGAAGCCGCGATGGCCACTGCGGCACTGGCACCCAGCGCGCCGCGGTTGTCGGTGGCGAGCGCCGTCAGACGGTGCGGCCCCGGCGTCGCCGTCCAGTTGATGGCAAAGGGTGCCGCAGTCGCGGTGCCGAGAGAGGTCAGGCCATCGAAGAACTCGACCTTGGCGACACTGCCGTCCGCATCGACAGCCTGGGCCGCCAGCGCGACCTGGCCGCCAACGGTGAACAAGGCGCCGTTGGCCGGCGAGGTCAGGCTGACGGTCGGGAGCTGGTTGTTGGGCTGCCCGCCCGGCAGTACCGGCGGCTTGTAGAACCAGACGCCTGCATCGCCGATCCCGCTGTTGTACTCGTCCAGCGCCACGTAGGCACCGAGCTGCTTGACGTACTTCCACTTCCCGAAGACGCCGGTCACGAAATGTCCGGTCGGCTGAGCCAGCGTCTGGCTCTTGACCGTCTTGGCATGCCACTGCTTGAGCAGATTGCCGGCAGCGTCGGTCTCGGCACGGAACACGTAGACGGTGCCGCCGTCGGTGCCGTCCCAGGCGACATACTGGTCGAGGATTTCGTCGTAGTCCAGGCCCGCACCCAGGGCCAGCGACAAGGCAGAGCCGTCTTCCTTGACCAGGTCGACGCCGACTTCAAGCACGATGGAAGACGACGATGCCCCGGTCAGCTTCCAGATCAGCAAGTCGTTCGCGTACTCCGGATGACCGGTTGTTCGCACGAACAGGTTGCGGGCCGTATCGATGGTGCCTGCGCCCTCATGCGCCACCACGCTCGCCGTCCGTCCGATCCATTCGATCTGATCCGACTCCCCGTTTGCAACATTGCCGACGGTGTAGCGGTACAGGGATGGCAAGCCGGTTTGGCCGCCATCGGAGGTGACGTAGAGGACGTCCTTGCCGTTCTCCGTCCGATAGGCCGTCGTGCCGTTGATGTGCGAGGCCAGCGTCGCTCCGGACTGGGACAAGCGTCGATCCGTCCACATCGAGCCGCCAGCGACCGACGGGTCGTAGCCCGAGCCGCTCGAGCCGCCGATCTTGGTCGCATCCGCGAGATTCGGATTCCACATCCACGGTCCGGTACGGGTGATCACGCCGTCGATGGGCGCCCGGAAGATCCCGCCGTAGGGATGGGTTGCGCCGCCGAAGGTCAGGAATCTGTCGTTGACCGGCAGGAAGTTGTTGTTGTCGTAGGTGTGCGCGGACTGGGGTGCGGAATTGTCCGTGACCATGTAGTCCGGAGCAAAGACGGCGCTGGGCAGCGATCCACGCGTCCACAGCCCGGTCGAGCCATTCCACACATACATCTCATTGCCGAGATAGTTGTAGTGGCCGCCGCCGAAAAGCAGCAGATTTCCGCGCTGCGAATCCCAGGTGAAGGAACTCCAGGCTCGCACGACGGCACCGGAATCGGACAACCCCGACGAGGGAACGGCGACCGAGCCGACCGGAAACGCGGTGCTGAAGGAGTTGACGTTGGCCTGCACCCAGGACCCGGGCGTGACCGAATCCAGCAAGCCCTTCAGGCGCTGCAGATCCTGGGCTTGCACGGGCTGCGAGAGCGCCGCCAGTGCCGCCAGCACGCCACAGGAAAGCAGCCGCACGGGGCCGAGAAGATGGTTTGATTTTTTCATTGGTGTCTCCCCCTGTCGAAGCGAAACGTCGCCTGATAGCAAACCGGATTTTTGTCGAAATCCATCGTCCGTGGGGACGCGGACGCCCCTCAATCGGATGGGTGAAACGGCTGAAACATGGCACGCGGTGGTGTCTGTCACGGACGGTTGGCCGCCCTTGGCCCTCAATGTGGCCGGAAATTTCGCAGCAGCCGAAGCCCGAACCGGCCGCGACCTCGATCCCAGGGCGTGAAGCGCGGGATCTGGAACGGATCGCTCCGCCCGCCGCGCGCAGCACCCCATGCCGTGCTCACGGCCGACTCGAAGCCAAGTTCGCGCGCCAGGCCAGGGTCTCTTTGCGGCAGATAGTCCGTGCCGGGCTTGCCGTTGGGGTAGGCGAACATCGTCACCCGCTCGCCGAGGATCTGTTCCAGCCTCGCCTTGCCGCGCGCCATCTCGTCGGCGGCCTCGTTCTCGGACAGGCTGGCGAGGATGGGATGGGACGCGGTGTGCGCGCCGATCTGCATCCCGGCGTCGCGCAGGGCACGCACCTGTGCGCTGCTCATCATCAAGTCGTCCGGCAGCGCGGCTTCCGCGCGGGCGGCGATGGCGTCCACCAGCGCCTGCCGCGGCCGCGGCGGCAGGTATTTGCACAGCGGAATCAAGGTCTGCAATGCGGTCCGCCGCTCCTCGATGGTCGTGATGGAGTGCCGGCCCAGGTCACGTGCTTCTTGCCCGTCATGCCCCTGCATTCCACGCAGATCCAGGCTGGGCAGGGGGCTGCGTCGCACGGCCTCGATGAGGCTGTCGTTCCACATCCGCCCGCCATCGAGAAAATCGGTGGCGATGAAGAAACTGCATGGCAGACCATGCCGCCGCAGCAGTGGCAGCGCCTCGTCATGGTTGTCGGCATAGCCGTCATCGAAACTCAGCGCCGCTGCGCGCCGGGGCAGGCTGCCGGCCTGCAGACGTCGCACAGCCTCGTCCAGTGGCAGCACGTTGAACCAGCCCTTGAGCCAGCCGAGCATCTGGTCGAACCGCGCGGTGTCCACCTCATCGGGGAACAACGGGTCCGGCGCAGGCAGTACGCGGTGGAAGATGAGCACGGACAGGCGCGCATGCGCGCCGCCGGGTGAAAGCAGGCTGAACAGGGGCCTCATCGTCATCACCGCATCACCTCGGGCCGTGCCTTCTTTCTGAAACGGTTGCTCAGCCAGGCGGGCAGCGTCACGAGCGGTTCCGGCTTTTCCTTCAGCCATTCCTTGCGGTCCAGCCAGCGCCGCCCCGCCACCGCAAGGATCATCAGGTTATAGGGCAGGTCCCAGTAGGACAGGCTCAGGAACGCGCCCCCCACGGCGTAGCCCGCAAGACAGACCTGCAACATCCCGCCCAGTTCGGCAAGCCACTTGGTCTCCGGCTGGCGCGCGCCCTGCCGGTGCAGATAGCCCGCGGTGCCCCAGGTCATGGCGAACAGCGCCACGAACAGGATCAGACCGACAAAGCCCTGCTCGCCCAGCACCATGAAATAGATGCTGTGGGCCGCATGCACATCGAGAGGATCGGGCGCGTAGATGGCGAAGATCTGCGGCATCCAGACCATGAAACCGCCGCCGAAGAAATTTGCCTTGGCCAGGTTCCAGGCCATCCACCAGGCGTTGATGCGGCCCAGGGCAGAGTCATCGTGTTGGTAGGTCTTGATGGTGTTCATTCGCTCCCACCATTCCGCCGGCATCAGCGACAGCAGTACCCCGGCAACGACCACCATGCCCACGGCTGTGGCGAACTTGTTCTTGCCACGCCACCACATGACCAGCGCCATGGCCCCGATGGCCAGCAACGCCCCGCGGGAATGGCTGCCGAGCGCGGAAGCAACCATCAGCACCATGCACACCGTCATGGCGGTACGGCCCCACTTCGCCTGGATCTGCATCTGCAGGAAGCGCATCAGCGGTATGACCATGACGATGGCCAACGCCACTTCGTTGTTGCCTTCGATGTAGGTGCTCTCAGGGCCCCACACCCGGTAGCTGCCGCCGGTGGCGATGGTGAAGGCGCCGCCCTTGACGCCGAAGAAACCAATCGAGATGACCAACACCCAGGCCAGCAATATCACATGGCGCTTGGTGTGCAGCAGCGTCAACGCCACCAGGATCATGAAGTCGATCTTCATGACGCGCTTCCAGAGCTCGAAGCTGTCGTCGAAGATCATCGAGAACGGCAGCGTGATGCACATCCAGAGCATGAAGAGCATCAGCGTGATGCTTTCCCGGCTCTGGGAAAAATCGCGTTTGTCCTTGGTCGCGAACAGGCCGATCAGCGTGGCACCGCCAATCACGGCGGCCACCGGCAGCGAGCGCAAGTTCCAGCTCAACTGGTGGGGGTTCATGATGCTGAGCCAGGTCCACCCGAGGATGCCGATCCAGGGGCGCCGCAAGGCCATCACGGTGATGCCTGCGAACAGGCTGAGCAGGATCAGATCACGCATGGCCGGCCTGCAGGATGTCGCGAAACAGGGTCAGCTGGCCCTCGGTAGTGGCCTGCCAGCCAAAAACCTGTGCATGGCCGCGAACGGCACTGCGGGCCGGCATCGCCTGCCACAGCCCCAGCACGGCATCGGCCAGCGCTTGCGCAGAACGATCGTCGACCAGTCGTCCGGTCAAGGGCGTCGCGACGATCTCGGGAATGCCTCCCACCGCCGTTGCCACCACCGGCGTACCGCAGGCCATGCTTTCGAGCAGGACATTCGGCCATCCCTCGCGCTCGGACGCCAGGACCAGCATGTCGGCCGCGCCATACCAGGCGACCAGATCCTGCTGCGGCAGCGGGCCGAGGAACCGCACCCGGTCGTCGAGCCCCAGGCGCTGGCTCAAGGCCTCCAGAGCTGGCCGCTCGGGGCCGGCGCCGATGATGTTCAGGGCGGCATCGATGCCTTGCCGGCGCAGCAGGGCCAGCGCCTCGATGACCAGGTCATGCCCTTTGAGGGGGACCAGATTGCCGACGGACAGCAGTTGGAGCCCGCCCGTGGCGCCCAACTGCGCTCGCAGTTGCTGCGGGTCGGTGTCGGCACGGAAGCGCTCCAGGTCCACGCCGTTGCGCAGCGCCAGCTGGCGGGCGCTATGAATTCCGAGGGCCTGCAACCGGTCCACGAGCGCCTGGCTGACGCCCACGGAAGCGCCGGCCACCCCGGCGGCCCAGCGCATCATGCGTCGTGGCAGCGCGAAGCGGCCGATCAGGTTGACGTCACTGCCCCTGGCCGTCACGACGAGAGGCTTGCCAAACCACCGCGCCAGCAGCGCCGCGGCGACGCCATCGGGGTAGTAGTAATGGGCGTCGATGAGGTCGAAGTCGAAACCCTCATCCAGCAGTTGTTGAACGGCCGCGCGCGCACCCAGCGCCAGCGTCAGCGGTGCCGTGGTCATGCCCGCCTTGGGCAGCAGCAGATAGCGCGGATGCCGCACGTCGATGCCGTTGCGCTGCTCGCGTGCCGGCGTGGCGGCGAACTTGGCGTACTCGCCCCAACGCGGATTCGTCGACGGGAACCAAGGCACCGGCGCGATGACGCGCGACTCGACCTGCCCGCTTTTCAGCAACTCGCGCAGCCGTGTCTCGACAAAGATGCCGTGGCCGGGCTTGACGCTGCTCGGGAACAGCGTCGAGAAGGTCAGGACCTTGAGCTTCTTCACGCGGCGGCCTCCACGGCCTCGATGAGGATGCGGCCGAAGACGTCGGCCGCGACGCGGTGACCGAAGCGCGCCTCGACCAGTTCGCGCGCCGCGCGCGACAGCTTCAGGCGCAGCGCGCCGTCGGCGATCAGCTTCAGCGTCGCATCGGCCAGCGCCTCGGCGCCGTCGGCGCGCAGGAAGTGGGTGCCATCGTCGACGTCCAGGCCCTCGATGCCGATGGTCGTCGACACGACCGGCAGGCCCATCGCCATGGCCTCGAAGGCCTTGATACGGGTGCCACCGCCGACCCGCAGCGGGATCACGAACGCCTGCGCGTCGCGCGCATGGTCGCGCACGTCGTCGACGAAACCAGTGAAGGTCACGCCCGGCAGGTTGCGTTGCACGAGAGACGCCGGCGGGTTCTTGCCGACGACTCGCAGCTGCGCGTTGGGCACCCGGGCGCGCACGCGCGGCCAGACCTCGTCGATGTAGAAGCGGATGCCGTCGACATTGGCTTCCCAGTCCATCGAGCCGGTGAAGACGACGGTGGGGCTGCCGTCGGCCGGTGCCTGCCAGGAGAAGAAGTCCAGATCGACGCCCGTGGGAATGGCGCGCGCCATCGTCAGCCCATCGGCTTCGGCGAACTTCTTGGCGTCCCGCTCGGACACAGCGACGACGCGAGTGAAACGGCCGAGGGCCTCACGCTCGAAACGGCGCATCTTGGCGGCCTGCGAGGCCCACAGCCAACGCAGCGGCGCGCTGGCGGCCGTCTTGGCATGGCGCTCGAAGATCTCGGCCTCGACGTTGTGCGTGAAGCAGACCGTCGCGCCTTTCAGGCCTTCGGGGCGCAGCACGGCGGCGTGCACGAAGTCGAACACGACGACGTCGAAGCGCTCGGCCGCCAGCAGACCCTGCACCGCAGCCATCGCAGCCGGCGTGCGGTCGGCGGCGACATTGATGGGCAACGCCGACAACAGGTCGGGCGCACGCCGCCACCGCGGCAGAGGCGCGCTCGGCTCCCAGCGGACGAAGCGCTGGCACTGCCTGTCCAGCTCGGCCTGCCATTCGCGCTGCTGTTCGGCGGTCGCCGGCGACAGCAGCGTGATGTCGAACTGCCCGCTCTCCTTCAGACCGCGCAGGATATTGCCCGTGCGGATCTTGCCGCCGGCGTCCGCGGGGAAGAGGAAGACCGGCGAGATGAAGGCGATACGCAGGGCTCGCGAACTGCCCGCACTCCCTTGGGGGGCCGCCTGGCGCGCCGCGTCAGGCGTGGGGGCCAAGTGCGTCACCAGCAGATGCCCTCGTACTGCGCAAAGCCCGCGGCACGCAGATCGGCATAGCCGTTCAGGTCGACGACGCGCGCATTCCTGGCGAGCGAAATGATGCGCTGGCGCGTTTCCGCATCCGCATGTCCGACGACGACGATCTCGGCGCGGGCCAGCGCCGCATCGGGCGTTTCCTGCAGCAGCTTGTCGAGGTGAGGAATCTCGCGGTCGATGTATTCCTTGTTCTTGCCGAGCAGGCGCGCGATCTTGACGAACTTGTCGTAGATGGCGAGGTCGAAGCCTTTGCCCAGCAGGCGCTCGGCGAGCACGACCAGGGGCGAGTCGCGCAGGTCGTCGGTACCGGGCTTGAAGGCCAGGCCGAACAGCGCGACCGGCTTGCGGCCGGCCGCGGCGATCAGCTCGTAGGCACGGCCAATGTGGGCTTCGTTGCTGTCCAGCAGCGAGCCGAGTACGGGGATTTCGACGCCGCGTTCCCGGGCGATGGTCAGGAAGCCCTTGACCTCCTTGGGCAGGCAGGAACCGCCAAAGGCGAAGCCGGGGCGCAGGTAGGCCTTGGAGATGTTGAGCTGGGTGTCGCGGCAGAACAGCTCGAGCACGTCGCGCGAGTCCAGGCCGGTTTCCTTCAGCACGGCACCGGCCTCGTTGGCGAAGACGATCTTCAGCGCGTGGAAGACGTTGCAAAGGTACTTGACCGACTCGGCCACGCCGACGTCGGCCGCGACGAAGTTGCCCGGCACGCCGGCGTACAGGCGCTTCATGACCTCGACGCCGGCCTCGTCCAGGCTGCCGACGATGGTCTGCGGCGGATTGTGGAAGTCGGAGACCGACGAGCCTTCACGCAGGAACTCGGGGTTGAAGACGAGCGACAGGCGCTCGCCGATCTTGCGGCCCGCGGCCTTTTCCAGCAGCGGCGCAATGCGTTCACGCGTGGTACCGGGAGCGACGGTGCTGCGGATGACCAGCGTGTGCTGGCCGTCCTTCTTCGCGATCTCGGCGCCGATCTGCCCGACGACCGCGTCCAGCGCGGTCAGATCCGGCATGTAGTTGGGCAGGGACGGCGTGGCTACCGAGATCAGCGAGATCTCCGTGTCGCGCACGGCGGCGGCGACGTCGCGCGTGGCCGTCAGCTTGCCGGCCTTGACGGCGGCGCCAATCAGCTCCTCAATGCCCTCTTCCACCACCGGCGACTGGCCCGATGCGATCAGCTCGACCTTGAGCGGGTTGATGTCCACGCCCACCACCTCGTGGCCGAGTTCGGGCAGGCAGGCGCAAGACACCGCACCGACGTAGCCGAGACCGAAAACCGAAACCTTCATTTGTTGTCCTTGTGAAACTCGTCAGGCCGCGGCGCGCGCGGTCGCGGCACCCAGGCCCGCATTGCGCAGGAAGGCGTCGAACATCAGCAGCGCCCACAGGGGCTGAGCATGGTCCATCACGCCGCGCTCGTGCTGGTCCAGCAGGCGGCCGATCACGTTCGGGTTGAACCAGCCGGTCTGGGCCAGCGCCCCCTGTTGCAAGGCCTGGCGCGTCTGCTCGCGCAGCGGGCCGCGCAGCCAGCGCGCCAGCGGCACGGCGAAGCCCATCTTGGGCCGGTAGAGCACATCATGCGGCAGCATGGGCTCCAGCGCCTTCTTGAAGATGTACTTGCCTTCCTGGCCGCGCAGCTTCAGCGAAGACGGCAGCGTGGCCACCCATTCGACGAGCTTGTGGTCCATCAGCGGCTCGCGCACCTCCAGGCTGTGGGCCATGCTGGCGCGGTCGACCTTGGTGTTGATGTCGCCCGGCAGATAGGTGTGGATGTCGAGGTACTGGATCAACGCGAGCGGATCGTTCGTGCCGGCCCGCTGGGCGTGCTCGTGGAAGATCTCGCTGGCATGCCAGCCCTGCAGCTCACGCTTGAAGCCATCGCTGAAGAGTTCCTGCCGCAGCGGATCACGCACCAGACCCATGGTGTTGAAGTAGGCGTCGACCGAATTGCGGGCGATGGCCTGGAAGGTGGTCTTGGCGCGGAACACGCGCGGCGCCCAGTCGGCCTTGGGGTAGAGCCTGGCCAGCGGGCCGAAGACGCCACGGCGCAGGGCCGGCGGGAAGGCGCTGCGCATGCGTTCTTCCATCATGTGCATCTTGTAGCGGCGGTAGCCACCCAGGCTCTCATCGCCGCCGTCACCGGAGAGCGCCACCGTCACATGCTTGCGAGCCAGCTCGCAGACGCGGTAGGTCGGGATGGCCGACGAGTCGGCGTAGGGCTCGTCGTACAGATGGGCCAGCAGGTCGACCAGGCCAAAGTCGTCGCTGTTGACCACCTCGACGCGATGGTTGGTGCGATAGCGGTCCGCCACCTGCTGCGCGAACTGCGTCTCGTTGAACTTCGGGTCGTCGAAGCCGATGGAGCAGGTATTGACGGGCTGGTCGTCCAGTTGGGCCATCGCCGCCACGACGGCGCTGGAGTCAACGCCACCAGACAGGAAGGCGCCCAGCGGCACCTCGGCCTTCAGGCGCAGCTTGACCGACTCGGACAGCTGGCGGCGCAACTCCTCGGCGGCTTCTTCCTCGCCGATCTTGGCGTCCAGCGTGAACTTGACGTCCCAGTAGCGCTGCGGCGTACCCAGCGTCTGACCGCGTTTGACGAGCAGGCGATGGCCGGGCGCCAGCTTCTTGGCGTGCTTGTAGATGGTGCTCGGATCCGGCACATAACCCAGCGCGAAATAGGCTTCGACAGCGCGCGGGTCGATCTCCTGGCGCAGACCGCCGTGAGCCATCAGGCTCTTCAGCTCGGAGCCGAACAGCAGCCAGCCATCCTCGGTCAGCGCGTAGTGCAGCGGCTTCACACCCAGGCGGTCGCGCGCCATGAAGAGGCAGTCGCGGCGGCGGTCGTGGATCATGAAGGCGAACATGCCGCGCAGGTGGTGCACGCAGTCCTCGCCCCAGTGCTCCCAGGCGCGCACGATGGCTTCGGAGTCGCTCTTGGTGCGAAACACATAGCCGTGGCCGCGCAGCTCGTCCATCAGCTCGAGGTAGTTGTAGACCTCGCCGTTGAAGACCAGGGCCACCGACTTGTCGTCGTTGAAGATGGGTTGCTGGCCGGTGGCGATGTCGATGACCGACAGCCGCCGGTGGCCAAAGCCCACGCCCGGCTCGACGTGCAGGTCACCTTCGTCCGGGCCGCGGTGGTGCTGCGACTCGTTCATCCGGTGCAGGCGCTCGCGCTCGGGGAGGCGCTGGCCGCGGGTGTCGAACAGACCGGTGATGCCGCACATGAAGGGGACCTAGTTCAGCCAAGCAGGATTGCGCAGCGCCGGCGGCGCGCGGGAGCGCAGATTCTCCACCGCCCAACGCAATGCCGCCGCGAGCCTGGGCGCCACGCGTGATCTGAAGCACGTCCTCCCCCCTGTCCGAGGGATGCGCAGACCGGCAGAAGGTCAGGCCGCGCGCTTTGCAGCGATGAGGGCGATGTCGTCGCCCTTGCCCAGCCACGGTCCCACGACCGCCATCGGTACGAAGACGGCACAGTAGGCTGCCCACTTTGCCGAGCGCAGCCATTCCCGCGGGGTACCGAAGGAATAGCTCAGGGGAATGCGCTGGTGCACCGTGGTTCGCGGCTGCAGACCCGCCCCTGCAGCCAGCCGACCCAGCGTCTTCTCGGAAAATTGAAACAGGTGGCCCGGCGGCTCGGGGTGCCGCCAGAAATCCAGCCGATGCGCCAGGGCCAATGAGGCCTTGGGATAGAGCCCGTCCACGTTGGGCGTCTTCAGCACCATCAGCCCGCCGGGTGCCAGCAACTCCGCAGCGACGCGCAGCGTGTGCACAGGGTCGGGCACATGCTCGATCACATCCCAGAAGGTCACGACGTCGAACGAGCCGGGCTCGAACATGCCCGGCTCCAAGGCGCCAGTCACGACGTCCAGCCCGTAGACCTCGCGGGCAACGCGCGACGAATCTTCCGAATATTCAACACCTCGTGCCTGCCATCCGGCCTTTCGCGCAGCCGAGAGGAAGAGACCCGTCGAGCAGCCCACGTCCAGCAAGCGCCCGGGCCGTGCGTGGTTCTGCAACAGCGCCAGGTTGCGCGTCGCCTCATCATGATGAAAGGCCGTCGAGATCGGGTCCTCGACCAGCTCCTTCTGGTAGCCGCTCTCGAAGGAGTAGAGCTTTTGCAGCTCGTCGCCTGACGGCGGGTTGGCCACATAGACCAGTTCGCACTGCCGGCACCGGACGAGGTCGAAGCCATCCTTGGAAAACAAGTGCGCCGGCGAGCCGCTGCCGCAAAGGTTGCAGGACCGTGGGGTCATCGAAAAGTCTCCCTGCTGTCATAGATGCTGGCATAGGCCGCAAGCATTCGATCCATGCTGAATCGCTCCAGTGCCTGATTTCGCGCAGCGCGGCCCCAGGCTTGGCAGCGCTCGGGGTGCTCCAGCAGGTCGCGCAACGCTGAGGCGAAAGCGTCGGGGTCACGTGTCGGCAGCAACCTGCCGGTCACGCCGTCGTCGACCAATTCGACATTGCCGCCGACGGCCGTGGCCAGTACCGGAAGTCCGCAGGCCATCGCTTCGAGCACCGTATTGCTGATGCCCTCCTCCAGCGAAGTCAGCGCAAAGACGTCGAATTGGGGCAGCAGTTGGGCGACGTCGCTGCGGTCTCCAGGCAACCAGGCTTGGTCAGCCGCGCCGGCTTCGATCAGGCGCTGGCGAGCGGCCTCTAGCAGCGCGCCGCCGCCGAGCATGACGAGTCGCAGCCGCGACCGCTCGGCCGGGCACAGTTCGCGCAGGCGCAGGAAGGCCTCCACGAGGTTGAGCGGGTCCTTGATGGACTGCATGCGCCCGACGAATCCGATGACGAAATGCTCGCCACGCCGGTAGGGCCAGGCTGCTGGCGCATCGGCCACAGGCGTGAACCGCTGCGTATCCACGCCGTTGCAGATGCGCTGCACCCGCTTGGCCGGGAAGCCGACCGGTCCTGTCAGGTAGTCCTCGATCGCCTTGGACAAGGCGACGAAACGATGCGTGCCTCGGCCATAGACGCGGCGCAGGCGCTGGTTGGTGCGACTGACACCGCCCAGGTCATGGACATCCCAGCCATGCTCGCTGTGCACGCGCAGGGGCACGCGCGCGGCCCAGGCCGGCAGCTGGAACTCCATCGCGCCGAGGTTGCGCGTGTGCACGACAGCCGGGCGCAGTTCGCGCAGCAGCCGGTAGACGCGCGGGTAGAGCCAGAAGCCCTGCCCCGGCGGCTTGTTCAGGGCAAAGAACTGAGTGCCCGGCGCCGTGACGCGATCCTTGAAGGCCGTGATCTCCGTCACCGCCACCACCGCATGCCGGAAGGCCGGCAGGTGGTTGATGAGGTTGACGACACCGTTCTCCAGCCCGCCAGTGTCGAAGCGGTGCAGCAGATGAACGACCAGCGGCCGCGGGTCGGCGCCGCCGGCAGCGCTCACAGGCGCCAGAGGGTGAAACCGGCGCCCACCAGCGCCTTGGCGTCGAAGGCCGCCTTCACGTCAATGAAGGCGCCACCCTTGACCAGCTTCTTGCCGATGTCCTCGACCGACAGGGCCGCGTACTCGCGGTGCGAGACGGCGGCGACGATGGCGTCTGCCCGCGGCAGGTCGTCGAAGGGCATCAGGCGCACGCCATACTCGTGCATGGCCTCGTCCGCCTCGGCCTGGGCGTCGGTCACGAAGACCTCGACGCCGTAGCTCTTGAGCTCGTTGATGATGTCGATGACCTTGGAGTTGCGCAGGTCGCCGCAGTTCTCCTTGAAGGTCAGCCCCAGCACGTTGACCCGCGCGCCCTTGATGTAGCTGCCGCTGGCGATCATGTGCTTGATGGTCTGCTCGGCGATGAACTTGCCCATGCCGTCGTTGATGCGCCGGCCGGCCAGGATGACCTGCGGGTGGTAGCCCAGCATGTCGGCCTTGTGGGTCAGGTAGTAGGGATCCACGCCGATGCAGTGGCCGCCGACCAGGCCCGGCTTGAACTTCAGGAAGTTCCACTTCGTGCCGGCGGCCTCCAGCACCTCGGAGGTGTCGATGCCGAGCTTGTCGAAGATGATGGACAGCTCGTTCATCAGCGCGATGTTGAGGTCGCGCTGGGTGTTCTCGATGACCTTGGCGGCCTCGGCGGCCTTGATGCTGGAGGCGCGATGCACGCCGGGCTCGACGATCATTTCGTAGACCTTGGCGACCGTGTCGAGCGTCTCGGGCGTGTCGCCGGAGACGATCTTCAGGATCTTGGTCAGCGTGTGTTCCTTGTCGCCCGGGTTGATGCGCTCGGGGCTGTAGCCGACGAAGAAGTCCTGCTTCCACTTCAGGCCGGATTCGCGCTCCAGCACCGGGATGCAGACCTCTTCGGTGGCGCCGGGGTAGACGGTGCTCTCGTAGACGACGATGGCGCCCTTCTTCATGTGGCGGCCGACGCTGGCCGGGTCATCGGTGTAGACGGCATGCTTGGCGGCCTGCACCTGCTCGTCGCTCAGCTCGCGGCTGGGGTCGGTGCCGCGCTGGCAGGCTTCGACCTTGTTCTTGGCGATGTCGAAGCCGATGGTGCGCACCTGCTTGCCGAACTCCACCACCAAGGGCAGGCCGACGTAGCCGAGGCCGATGACTGCGAGCGTATTCATGGGTCGTTTCTCGTTGCTGTGGTTCTTGGAAGGCGTGTGATTGTCACTGCTTGCGCGCGGCGTCGCGGTCGCGGACCCCACGCAAAGCGGTGTCCAGCGTGGCCCAGTTCGCGCGCAGAAAGTCGCGCAGCAGCGCATCGTCTGGCCCGACCTCGGCCTTGTCGGCGTAGACGATGACGACGGCCGCGTCGTCGCCACGTCCGAGCAGGCTCTGCCAGGCGCCGTAGGCCTTGGCCTGCCAGTCGCTGGTGAAGGGCCGGCCGTTGATCCAGTAGACCTGCCAGGCGCGCAGCCGTGGTGCCAGGGTGCCGCTGCCGCTGACGGCGCCGAGCGCCTGGCCACGCAGATCGGCAGTGCGCCAGCGCAGCGAGCCGACCGGCGTGTCCAGTGCAATCTGGCCCTTGGCCGTGACGGCCCAATCCTTGTCGACCTCGTCATTGACCAGCTGATTAACGGAGGTGATGAGCTGCCGGCCGTAGCGCTGGTCGCGGTAATAACCGACATAGAGTCCCACCGGCGCGCCACCGCCTGTGGGCCTGAACTGGCCCTGCAGCATGCCTGCAGGCTGTTCGAAGTGCGGGTTCCAGTCGGTCAGCGGTTCGGCTTGCCAGACCCAGCCGGCCAGCGTCGGCGCGGCCAGGGCCGGAGCGCCGTGGGCACCGGCCTGCTGAGACTGGGCGCGCAGCTGAGGCGGCAGGACGAGCAGCAACATGGCCGCCAGCAGCGCAACCAACCAGCGCAAGGGCGATGCCTCCCGCACGACGGCATGGGGCGGCGCCGGCTGCGGCTCGGGATCGGGGTCGGACCAGCGCGCGCCGATCATGAACATCGCCAGCATGATGATGCCGAAGAAGACCCAGCCGTAGATGATGTGGTCCACGCCGACGGCCAGCTTGTTGCCCGACAGATGACCCAGCATGACGATCATGTAGGCGCGCAGCCAGTTGGCGATCAGCGGCGTGACGATGGCAATGCCGACGAAGGCCCAACGCTTGCGATAGCTGCGGTAGTTCAGATACGCGAACAGAGTGCCCACCATGACCGAGGCCATCAGGTAACGGATGCCGCTGCAGGCCTGCACGACGGACCAGGATCCCGTCGGGATAATGAACTGCGTGCCCTCGCGGAACACCGGGATGCCGGTGGCGCGCAGCGCGACGACGGTGAAGTCGGCGGTCCAATCCACCAGCCAGGGCGTCAGGAAATCACCGAAGGGCACGGCGAAGAACAGGAAGCCCAGCGGGAAGGCGATGCGGCGGGCCGCCTCGGTGCCGAGCAGCGCCGGCACCATGAGGACGATCATGCCCACCAACGCGAACTGCGTCGCTGCATTGGCGGCACCCAGGTCGCCCAGCATCCACAACAGGCCCAGCGGGACCATCAGCCACAGCCATCGCGGTGCCGCTTGGGGCACGAGCACCGCCAGGTCGGTGCGGCGGCGCCAGACCAGCCATGCCGAGATCGGCGGCACGACCCAGGCGTGGGCGAAGGTCTCGGAGCGGTTCCAGATCACGACCATGGCCGCGCCGGTCTCGTAATACAGCAGCGCGAGCAGCCCCCAGGCCAGGGCCAGGCCCAGCAGCGGCAGCCGCCAGGGCCGGGGCGGGTTCAACATGCAGCCTCCAGATGACGGTCCAGCCCCGCGAGGTGGGCGTCCCAGCTGTAGGCCCCGAGGACGAAGTCGCGGCCGCTGCGGCCTGCAGCATCGGCCGCGGCGGCATCGGCGAGCAGCTGGGTCAGTTGCTCGACATAGTCCGCCACGTCGTCGGCCGGGCGCAGGCCGGACTGAGCGTCGGGCGTGATGGCCTTCACGCAGGTCCCGGCCGCGACGACGGGCCTGGCCATGGCCATGGCCTCGAGCACCTTGTTCTGGATGCCGCGCGCCAGCCGCAGCGGCGCGACGACGGCTGCGGCGTGCTGCAGATAAGGCCGCACGTCGGGCACGGTGCCGGTCACATTGACGGCGTCGCCGACCAGCGCCTGCACGGCCGCCGCCGGGCTGCGGCCAACGATGTGAAAGCGCAGTGCGGGGAAACTCTGGCGCAGCGCGGGCAGGATGTCGGCGACGAACCAGGTCACCGCATCGACGTTGGGCCAGTAGTCCATCGCGCCGGTGAAGACCAGCGGCAGTTCACCGGCCGCGAAGGGGCTGGCGCGCGCCGGGTCGGGCGCGAAGACCTCGGCATCGACGCCATTGCCCAGCGCAGCCAGGCGCAGGTTCTGACCCGGGCTCAGCTCGCGGAACAGCGCGACTTCGTTGTCGGTGACGAAGAAGCTGCATTCGGCATCGCGCGCGACACCCTGCTCGAAGCCCAGCAGCTTGACGAACTCGCGGCGATACAGCCAGGACATCGGCCAGGCGTGCTCGGGTGCGTAGTCACGCCACTTGGCCGAATCGACGTCGACGAAGTCCACCAGCGTCTTCACGCCCTTCAGCCCTCGCGCGTACTGCGCCATCACGCCGCTGAAGACGACGACGGCATCGAAGCCGACGCGTGCGGCCGTCTCGTCCACCCAGGCCTGCAGGCCGGCGTCGCGGTAGTAAGGCAGGCTCAGCGCCTCGCCGCTAAGCAGGCCGCGCAGGCTCAGCAGCTTGGCGGTGCGCGGGTTCAGCCGGGCGACATGCAGGCTGGCGCACAACTCGCGCACGCGCGGCAGGTGCTGCTCGTCGTCCGGATCGTCGAGGAAGGTGCCGAGATGGACCTCGTGCCGCGCCGCCAGATGCTTGAGCAGGTGGTAGGAGCGCACCTTGTCGCCCTTGTTGGGCGGATAAGGCAGGCGGTGAACGAGGTAGAGAATCTTCAGCGGCCGGCCGTCCGAAGACGCTGAAGCACCCCCTCGGGAAGCCGCGAACGCAGTGAGCGTGGGGGCCGCGTTCACTACCCGAGGCTCTTCACGATGAAGGGCCCGAGCCAGTTGGCCACGCCGATGGGCAGCTTGCGCCAGGCCTTGATCATCAGCTGGTACTTCGGGTTGTTCGGGTTGTTCTGGGGGATCGCATCGCGCTTGAAGAGGCGGTACTCGTAGCTCAGCGGCTGGGGCTCGAAGCCCCAGTTCTTCTTGAAGGCATAGGGGCCGGTGCCCTGCTTGCTGCGGCCGTAGTCGAAGACCTTGAGGCCGCGTGCGCAGGCGCGGCGCATCAGCTCCCAGTACTTGAAATCGTTCGCGGCCAGGTCGCGCGCGGCCTCATCGTCGCCGGCGTAATAAGGCAGCACCTCGTCGCGGAAGTAGAAGCTCAGCACCGTGGACAGCGGCTTGCCGTCCGGGCCGGTGACGGTCAGCACTTCGGCGTCGGCACCGAACTCGTCGAGCAGCGCCTGGAAATATCTCTTCGGCATCGCCGGCGTGCCGTGGCGATGCACGTTGTCGGCGTAGAGGTCGAAGAAACGGTCGACGTTGGCGTCGATCTCGGCCTTCAACTCGTTCTTGATGCCCTTGCGCACCATCGCGCGCTGCTTGCGCGGGATGGCCAGCATGTTGGCCTCCTCGTCGACCAGGATCTCCTTGCGGAAGGTCACGTAGAGGTCCTGGCGCGGCCAGTCGGCGTGGCGCGTGGGGCCGAGGTTGCGGTATTCGAGGTGCTCGGCGCCCTGCCCTCGCGCGATCTTCTCGGCTTCGGCTTCGAGTGCCGCCGTAGCCTCGTCGTTCAGCGCGGCGACGCCGCCGTAGACCGCAAACGGCAGGCTGGTGACCGCATGGCCGAACAACCGGCTCTTGACCTCGGCCAGCGGCAGCACGCCCTCGATGACACCGTCACGCTCGGCATAGAGGAAGAAGCCGCGGTGGCCGAAAATCCCCTCGATGACGCGCAACCAGCCGCTGCGGTGGAAGAACGTCGCCTGCGGGTGAGCGAGCACGAATTCGTCCCAGCGCGCGGACAAGGCCCGATCCTGCGCGGCGAGGCGCGCAATGCGAAGCGGCGCGTTCATTCAGGCCGGGCTCAGCGAGGGCGCCGGAGCGCGCGGGCTGGCCTCGCGGCCGAGGAAGATCTCGTCCATCCGACCCCAGCGGAAGTCGCCGAGCAGGCGTGCAATGCGGCCATGCGTGCGCGGGATGTTGACGTAGTGGCGGAAGCGCGTCTTCGCGTTGATGCCGGCCACGCGCGGCTGCTCGGCGTCGATTTCCCAGGGATGGAAATAGAACACCGCCGGTTCGCCGTCGATCTCGTTGACGCGACGGATCATCCAGCGCGACAACGCATAGGGCAGCAGGCGGAAATAGCCGCCACCGCTGCTGGGCAGGTTGCGCGAGCCGACGCGCAGCGTCGTCACCGGAATCTCCAGCAGGCCCTCGCGCACCGGGTAGGCAAAGCGCGGCGAGTCGGGCATGCCGTAGTGGTCGTGGGCGATGGGATAGACGCTGGACGAGTAGCGGTAGCCGGCGTCGCGCAGCACGTCGAAGGCCCAGAGGTTGGACTTGCCAATGGAGAAGCTCGGCGCACGGTAGCCGACAACGGACACGCCACCGAGGTCTTCGAGCAGCTTCTTGGCGCTGCCGATGTCTTCGAGGAAGGCGGCCGGGCTCAGGTCGCTGGCGCGCTCATGGCCATAGCCGTGGCTGGCCAGCTCATGGCCGCCCGCCACGATGGCCT
>JAEKLF010000281.1 GCA_019509985.1 Burkholderiales bacterium
GCGGCCAGCGTCGCGTAGCCGGGCGCGGCGTCGTTGTTCAGGTCGTTGACCCAGACCTTGCCGAGCGCCCGTCCTTCGACGCCGACGCGCCAGCCGCCGCCGGGCTGCCAGGTCAGCGTGCCGTAGAGCGCGGTCCTGGCGATGCCGGGGATGCGGTTTCCGGCGGCGACCTGTTGGTTGGCGGCCGCGCACGGCGTGGCCGTGCAGGTCAGGAAGCCGTCGCGGTAGGTCGCGTCCAGCCAGGTCGCGGCGAGCTGGGCCTGCAGCGTGGCGCCGAGCTGAACCTGACCCGACGCCTCCAGGCCGCGGCGCTGCGTGGCGCCGGCGTTCTGGTAGGTGGCGCGGCCGCCCACATTGGTCTGCGTGACGATTTCGTGCGCCGTGCCGGTCTGGAACAGCGCCAGCGTGAACTCGCCGCCATCCCAGGGCCTGGCCTTCACGCCGGCCTCGACGCTGTGGCTCAGCGACGCCTGCAGGCCGAAGTTCAGGCCCGTGCCGCCGCTGGGCCGGTAGGCCAGCTCGTTGAGCGTGGGCGTCTCGAAGCCGCGGCCGGCGGTGGCGTAGACGCGCAGGCGCTCGGTCGCGGCGTAGCTGATGCCCAGCACCGGCAGGTTGGCGGCGTACTGTGCGGCGCCGCTGTCGTTGGGGTTGGTCTTGGTGATGTAGGCGTCGGTGGAGTTGAAGCTCACGCTGCTGCGCCGCATGCCGGCGCTGAGCAGCCAGGCCGGCGTGGGCCGCCATTCGGCCTGCAGGTAGGGGTCGGCGTTGCTGACGCGGTTGGTCTCGTCGCGGCGCAGCGCGCCCTGGATGCCGAGCGTGCTGCCGACGAAGTTCTGATAGCCCAGGCGGTGCTCGCGCAGCTCATCGGCCGCGATGCCCGCGACCAGGCTGGTGGCCTCGCCCTTCCAGCGCCAGCGGATGTCGGCACCCTGGTAGTCGCGCGCCAGGTCGATGACGCCGCCGGGGTGCAGCGCGTTGCCTTGGGTCGCGACCGGGATGGCCTGGAACTGCTCCGTCGTGCGGTGGCCGCGGTAGACCATCACGCGCAGCGTGTTGGCGGCGTCGATGCCGTGCTCCAGCACCAGGCCGCCCTGGTCCTGCTTCATGGTCTTGCGCGTGTCGAAGCTGAGCGCCGCGGGGTCGACGCCGCGCGGGCCGGCCTGCCATTGGGCGCGGGTCAGGCCCAGCGGGTCCTGGGCCTCGGGCAGCTCCACGCTGTTGGCGACGAGCGTCAACCGCGTGTCGCTGCCCAGCTTCCAGCTCAGCCGCGCGTTGCCCAGGCGGCGCTCGGTCTGGCTGTGCTGGCGGTAGCCGTCGGTCTGGAAGCGGCTCGCGCCCAGGGTGTAGGCGAAGTCGCCCGTCCTGCCGCTGCTGGACGCGGCCACGCGCTTCAAGCCGTCGCTGCCGAAGCTCACGCCGGCGTCCACGCGCGGCGGGCCGGCGGGGTTCTCGGAATAGATGCTGATGACGCCACCCGAGGAGTTGCCGTACAGCGCGGAGAACGGCCCGCGCAGCACCTCCACGCGGCCGACCGTGCCGATCTCGACATTGGTGATCTGGCCCTGGCCGTCGGGCAGCGTGGCGGGGATGTCGTCCACGTAGACGCGCACGCCGCGGATGCCGAAGCTGGCCCGCGCGCCGAAGCCGCGCACGGAGATCTGCACGTCCTGGGCGTAGTTCTGGCGGTCGCGCGCCAGCAGGCCCGGCACACCGCCCAGTCCCTCGGAGAGGTTGACCTGGGCGCGGCCGGCGCGCAGCGCGTCGCCATCGATGCGGTCGATGGAGGCGGGGAGCTCGAAGGGTGCCGCGTCGGAGCGCGTGGCCGTGACGACGACGGGCTCGAGGACGGTCGGGCCGGGCGCGGCCTGGGCGCCTGCCGCCGCCGCGGCAAGCGCGAGGGCCGTCCTTCGCGCCGCGGGCGCGATTCTTGTTTTCATGAGTGTCTCCAGATGCGGTCGGTTGGCTCAGGCGGGACGCCAGGCCACCTTGTACTTGGCAAAGATCTCTCCGACGCGGCCGGCCTGCGCGAGGCGGTTCAGCGCCTGCTGCAAGGCCTCGGCCAGGTCGGTCGCGTCACGTTTCACGGCCAGGCCGGCGGCCCAGCCGTCGCGCGGCGCACGCGGCGACGGCAGGGGCTCGATGCGGTAGGCCGTGTCGCCGGCCAGCACGGCCTCCAGCTCCGAGGCCAGGCCGGCCGCCGCGGCCACCTCGCCGCGCTGCAGGGCACGCGCCGCATCGCAGCCGTCCTTCCACTGCGTCAGCAGCTGCTCGCGGTAGGCGCCGCCGTCCGCGCCGATCATCAGCCAGCCCGCCAGCGTCTGGCCGGCCACGGCGACGCGGCGTGTGCCGAGCTGGGACAGTGCGTCCAGCACGGGCAGCTCGTCGACGCGGCGCGCCAGCATCACGCGCTCGCGGTAGTAGGGGCCGAAGATGCGCGCCTGCGGCGTGGCGTCGATCAGCGGGCGGTCCACTGGCACATGCATCAGCACGTCGGCCGGGCCGTAGCCGAGGTAGTGGCCCTTCCAGACCATGTTGCGCAGGTCGTCGCCCATGTTCTCGTCGGCATTGAAGGGCAGCGGCGAGAACTTCACGCCCAGGGCCTCGGCCAGCGCCTGGCCCAGCTCGACGTCGATGCCGCGGCCTTTGACGTGAAAGGGCGGCATGTCCTCGTACAGGCCGACGACGAGGCGGCCGCGCTCGCGCACCTGGGCGAGCGTGGCGGCGCCGGCGCTCGTGCCCCAGGCGGCCGCGACGGCACCCCAGGCCAGCAGGCGGCGGCGGCTGAGCGTGCCCCCGTTCACAGCGGCTTCTCCCGGCGCGTTTCCAGGTAGGCCTTCACGGCCCACATGGCTTCCTGGTTGAACACACCCTCGAAGGGCGGCATGTAGACCGCGCCGTTGCGGCTGCGGCCATGGCGCACGGTGTTCAGGAAGTAGTCGTCGTTTTCCTTCACGCAGGCGGCCTTCTTGGCCTCGTCCTTCAGCGTGGAGCAGTCGTTGTCCAGCCGGCGCAGGTCGGGGGCGATGCCGCCGGAGATGGCCTCCAGGCCGTGGCAGCGGGCGCAGTTCTGGTTGAAGGCCGAGGTGCCGACCTTGATGGCGGCTTCGTTGCCGCGGTAGGGGTTCTCGGGGCGCCACGCCTCGCCCAAGGGCGGCAGCGTCGAGGTGTCCACGGCCTGCGGGGTGACGTCGCCGTGGGCGAAGGCCTGCACGGCCGCCACGATGGCGGCGAGGCACAGGCTGCCGGCGATGAAACGAGAGTTGAAACGCATGGTGATGTCTCCGTCATGGTCTGGGGTCTGCGGGGCCTGCGAGGGCTCGCCCCTCTTTCTGCAAGCGACATGCCAGGGTGGAACTGTTCCAACCTGGCACAGCGGCCTTGTCGTGGCTTGACGCAGCGCATGGACAGCCGAGCCGGTTTGAGACACGATGAACTCAGACCAAGACGAGCGGCCCGGCACTGACCGGGACCGCGCAGCACCCGAGACAAGCCTGTGGTGGCAGGCGAACGAAAGCCGCTATGCCGATAGAGATCGAGGAGCCGGGCAGCCCGGCACCGCTGGCGCCGCCGCGACAGGCCTTCATTGAGCGCAGCCACGAGCGCAGCGCGGCGCTGGGCCTGAAGCGCCACGAGAAGTGCGGCCTGGACCCGATGGTGCGCAGCGACCTGAACCAGGCGCGCGAGCGCAACCACCGTCTCTACACGCACGCGGCGCCGGTGATGCAGATGCTCTATGAGCAGATCGTCAACACCGAAAGCATGATCGTGCTGACCGACGCGCAGGGCACCATCCTGCATGCGGTGGGCGACGACAGCTTCCTGGCGCGCGCCCAGCGCGTGGCGCTGGCGCCGGGCGAGAACTGGGCCGAGCACGCCAAGGGCACCAATGCCATCGGCACGGCGCTGTTCGAGGAGGCGCCCACGCTCGTGCACGGCGGCGAGCACTTCATCCACGCCAACAACTTCCTGACCTGCTCCGCGGCGCCCATCTTCGACCCGCGCGGCAACATGCTGGGCGTGCTGGACGTGACCGGCGACCACCGCGGCTACCACCAGCACACCATGGGCCTGGTGCGCATGTCGGCGCGCATGATCGAAAACCACTGGCTCTCGGACGACTACAACAACCGCCTGCGCCTGCATTTCCACAGCCGGCCCGAGTTCATCGGCACGCTGCTGGAAGGCATCCTCGTCGTCTCTCCCGAGGGCCGGCTGCTGGGCGCCAACCGCGCGGCGCTGGAGCAGTTCGGCGTCAGCGGCGCGGAGCTGCGCTCGCGCAGCCTGAGCAGCCTGTTCGGCACGACGCCGTCGGCCATCTACGACCACTTCCGCATGCCGCTGTCGCCGCCCATGCAGGTCAGCCTGCCGACGGGCCAGAGCTTCTTCGTGCGCGCGCGCTTCGACTGGCCGTCGCGGCCGATGGTGGCGGGTCTGGGTGGCGGCGAGATGTCGGGCGTGGCCGAGGCCAGGGAAGTTGCGCCGGTCCCGGCTCTGGCGCGTGAAGGCGAATGGGTGGGCGAGGTCGCCAATCCGGCGGCCGCCGAAGCGGCCGGTGGCACGCAGCGCTTCTCCGGCCTGCAATACCTGCGCACCGGCGACCCGCAGCTGGAGACGGTCATCCAGAAGGTCAAGCGCGTGCTGGACCGCGGCATCCCGCTGCTCATCCTCGGCGAGACCGGCACCGGCAAGGAGCTGCTGGCCCGCGCCGTGCATCACGATTCCAACCGCTCGCGCCAGCCCTTCGTGGCCGTGAACTGCGCCTCCATCCCCGAGAGCCTCATCGAGGCCGAGCTGTTCGGCTACGAGGAGGGCGCCTTCACTGGCGCGCGGCGCAAGGGCGCGCCGGGGCGCCTGGTGCAGGCCAACGGCGGCACGCTGTTCCTGGACGAGATCGGCGACATGCCGCTGCCGCTGCAGGCCCGCCTGCTGCGCGCACTGCAGGAGCGCAGCGTGACGCCGCTGGGCAGCACCAAGTCCATCGCGGTGGACATCGCCGTCATCGGCGCGACCCACCGCAACCTGCGCGACATGATCGCGGCCCAGACCTTCCGCGAGGACCTCTACTACCGCCTCAACGGCCTGGCCCTGCGCCTGCCGGCACTGCGCGAGCGCGCCGATCTGGACGCCATCGTGCGCCGCATCCTGCAGGCCGAGCGCCCGCAGGACACGCCCGAGCTGAGCCCGCAGGTGCTGGGCATGTTTCGCCGCTGCCAGTGGCCCGGCAACATCCGCCAGCTGGCCAATGTGCTGCGCACGGCGGCGGTGATGTCGGCCGGCGAGCGCCTGGTGACGACGGCGCATCTGTCGGACGACTTCCTCGAGGACATGCAGCGTGCCGGCGGCATGCTGCCCGCACCGGCGCCCGCACCGCCCATGCCCATGGCCTGGCCGGCCTACGAGGCCGCCCCGGCGGCCCAGCCCGTCGCGGCGACGGCTGCCGAGCCGGCCAGCGCGCGCACGCTGGAGCAGGCCGAGATCGACATGATCCGCGCCACGTTGGATGCGGTGGGCGGCAACATCTCGCTGGCCTCCAAGCAGCTGGGCATCAGCCGCAACACCATCTACCGCAAGCTGCGCTGGAACACCGGCGTCGACAAGACGGAATGAGGCGTTGTTCCCCGGCCTCAAAACAGGCCGGGGACTTTCCCGGGTGATCGTCGGCCGCGTTGTGCCGATCTGGAGCAGAAAACCCTGACAAGGGCCCTGTCCACGAGGTTTTGAGCAAGGCACGGGTTTTGCACTCCCTGCTGCATCGACCCGACTTCCTGCTCCCATGTCCCCCTTCCTCCTGCGGGGCTTCCCGTGAAGCTCCTCGTGCTCGGCTCCGGCGCCGGCGGCGGCTTTCCGCTGTGGAACTGCCACTGCCGGCTGTGCAGCGCACTGCGCCGCGGCGAACTCGACGCCAGCGCGCGCACGCAAAGTTCCATCGCCATCTCCCAGGACGGCGAGGGCTGGCTGCTCATCAACGCGTCGCCCGACCTGCCGCAGCAGATCCGTGCCACGCCGGCCCTGCAGCCCGCGCACGCCGGCGATTCGCCGATCCGCGCCGTGCTGCTGCTGGATTCGCGGCTGCACCATGTCGCCGGCTTGCTGAGCCTGCGCGAGAGCCGCGAGCTGGAGGTCTATGCGACGCCGCTGGTCTTCGAGGACCTGACCGCCGAGCTGCCGCTGCTGCACGTGCTGGAGAGCTATTGCCACGTGCGCTGGCGCATGCTGCCCATCGCCGGCGACACGCGCAGCGTGGCCTTCGAGATCCCGGGCTTCCCGGCGCTGAGCTTTGCCGCGGTAGCAGTGCCGGCGCGGGCGCCGCGCCACGCCCGCCTGCGCAGCGAGGCGGCCGGCGAATGCATCGCACTGCAGGTGCAGGATCTGCGCAGCGGCCGGCGCCTCTTCCTGTCACCGGCGCTGGCCGGCGTGGGCGAGACCGAGCTCGCCGAAATGCGCCAGGCCGACTGCGTCATCGTCGACGGCACCTTCTGGCGCGAAGAGGGCATGCAGGAGGCCGGTGTCGGCGCCTTGAGCGCCAGCGACAAGGGCCACCTGCCGCAGCGCCGCCACGGCGAGCGGCCCGGCATGATCGAAGTGCTGCAGGCCAGCGGCGCGCCGCGCAAGATCCTCACCCACATCCACCACAGCAACCCCATCCTCGACCGTGGCGGCGCCCAGCACCGCGAGCTGGCCGAGCAGGGCATCGAGGTGGCGCATGACGGCATGGTGATCGAGCTGTGAGCGCCGTTCGTCTCACCCGAACCGCGCGCCCGGCCGAGCCGCTGTGGCTGGAGTGGCTGACGCTGTGCGGCGGCCTGGCCTTCGCCACCTGGCTGCTCGGCGGGCGCGGCGTGTGGGCGCTGCTGCTCGGCGCCGATCCCACGGGCCTG
>JAEKLF010000115.1 GCA_019509985.1 Burkholderiales bacterium
CTCGTCGATGCGGCGCGGGCCCGTGGGTTGTGGCGGCGCTGGCAGGGGCAGGGCGGCGGAGAGGACGTCGCGGGCGTGCAGGCGTAGCTGCCAGTGCGGCAGGTCCACGGCCAGCTCCAGGTTCAGCCAGCGCCCGAGCAGCTGCGTCGAGACATAGATGTCATCGCCGATGGCCTGGGCCAGGCGCGGTTCGAAGGACAGGCGCCGCTCGCCGATGCGGATGCTGGACTCGGCCAGGTCCAGGCAGAAGGGCTCGCCCGAGCCGGGCAGGGTGCCGGCGGCGCGGTTGGAGGCGGTCTGCACACGGATGTCCAGCCCGAGCAGGCGCGACACGGCGGCCAGCGGCAGCAGCACCTGGTAATCGGTCTGGAAGACGTCCAGCGGCTCGGGCAGCGTGCGGCCGTCGAGTTGCACCTCGAGGCGGCGCAGCGGGGTCGGCGCGTCATCGGGCGCGGCCAGGGCCAGCAGCGGTGCGGCGAGCAGGGCCGCGGCGAGGAGGCTGCGTACGTTGGGCTGGGCCATGGCGCTCGTCGCGCGCGGGGCGCCGGCGCCTCAGGGCAGGTTGAGGCTGGTCTCGGCCAGCAGCTTGCCGCCGGACTCGGGACGCTCGCGGAAGGCCAGCTTCAGCGTGCCTTGGGGCAGGGTGGTGTTGCCGGCCGGCAGCTGCAGCGGCAGTTGCACGCGGCGCTCGGCATTGGGCACGTAGACGGCCACGCCGCCGGCGCGCGCGACCTCGAAGGTCACGCCGGCCGTGGTCGTGAAGGTGGCGAGCAGGTCGCCATAGACCGAGCGGTTGCCCTCGCGCTTCATCTGGAAGGACAGGGTGCCGGGGCCGGCCGATGACGGCGGCCGCACAGCCAGCTCGCTCAGGTCGAGCCGGGCATGCGTGTCGCCCTGGCGCACGATGACGGGGATGGACGCGCCGACGAGCGCCTGGATGACGACGCCGACGTCCTGGCCCTCGCGCTTGGCCACGTCCTCGACGCTGCTGGCGCCGGTGGCTTCGGCCACGCGGTCGAACTGCAGATGGGAGCGGTATTCACCCTCGGCCAGGCCGTCGGGCTTGCGCAGCAGGATGCGCACGATCTGCGAGCTGCCGGGCGGGATGGTGACCTGGCGCGGCGAGTAGCGCAGCATCGCGTCGGCGAACTGCTCGCCGGGGCCGGGCTGCTCCACGGCGATGAACTCGCCGTTCGGCCCCATGCGGCGGTTGACGAGGTTGATGCGGTAGGTCTCGGGCGTCTTGCCCTGGTTCATCAGCTCGACCTGGGCGGCGCGCTGCTGTTTGTCGAAGACGATGCGCGTCGGGAACAGCATCAGGTCGGCCTGCGCCGCGCGCGACAGCAGCAGCAACCCGAAGGCCGCCAGCCGGATGAGCTTGGTGGATGCACGCATGCCGCCATCGTCGCGAGGACTTGAGCGGCTCGAACCGCACATAAGCGGCTGAGTTGCAGCGCTTTACTGATAGTTCACGGTGACGTTGAAGGCGCCCGTGTAGTTGCCGGTGGTCTGTGCGCCCCCCACGGTCAGCGTTGCGCCGACGCTGATCTGCAGCGTGCCGCCGCCCGACAGCACGCCCACCGCGGCGGGGCTGCTGGTGAAGCCGTTCAGCGCCATGCTGCCGCTGGCGCCGTCACTCAGGAAGACCGTGCCGTCCACCGGCAGCGAAATCGTGAACATCGCGCTGGGCGTGCCGCTGATCGTGAACTGCGCGGCGCTGGCCGTGCCGGCCTGGTTGACGAGGATGACGCTGCCCGTCTTGATGCGTGCGCCGCTGGTGCCGACGGTGATGCTGCCGCCGCTGCCCGCGGTGAAGGCACCGAAGGACAGCGCGGCGGTGTTGTTCAGCGTCTGCGCCGATGCGGCCGTACCGGCGAGCAGCAAGAAGGCCAGCGCGTACAGGCGGGCCATGGCGCGCATCAGTTGAAGGCGACGATGATGACCAGGGGCGCGTCGCCGTCGCCGTTGTCGCCCAGCGGCGTTGCCGCCGCGACGGAGACGGCCGCCGCCGGGCCGCGCGGCAGCAGGGCCGCGCCGGCGGATGAGCCGATGTCCATGCCGAAGGCCTGCCGCGCCTCGATGGCGCCGGCGAACCAGGCGGGCAGGGCGCGCAGCACGGCCGGCGGCAAGGCGCTGGGCAGGCGCGGCACCAAGGCACCCGTGGCGGGGCCGGCCGGCGCGTTCTGCGCCAGCAGCAGGTCCTGCACGCTGACCGGCACGCCCAGCCAGGCCTTGACCGGCACGGCCTCGACGACCATCGCGCTGGCCTGGGCCGCGGCGCTGGCCGCGAGCAAGGGGCCCAGCGGCACCAGCGTGCACAGCAGGAGCGCGTACTGGGCGCGGTTGCGGGCGGTCGTCATGGCCGCGAGCATGCCAGCCTTCAGTTGTAGGCGACGGTCACCTTGACGACGCCGGTGTAGGTGCCGGCCGCCTGGCTGCCGCCCACGGTCAGCTTGCCGCCGACGAAGATGTAGGCCGCGCCGGAAGCCAGCGTGCCCGTTGTCGCGTCAGTGGTCTCGTCCGTCTTGCCGGTCGGCGTCGTCGTGGCGACGGCCTCGGTGATCCAGTCGACGGCCATGGTGTTGCTGCTGACGTCGGTCAGCACGGAGTCGCTGCCGGTGTAGTCGATGGAGAAGGTGTTGGCGCCGGTGCCGGTCACGTCGAAGCGCGCCGCCGCGGCGGTGACGCCACTGGGCAGCACGGCCGTGCCGCTCCGGGTGCGGGCACCGTCGGTCGCGACCGTCACGACGCCGTTGCCGGCGACGACATTGCCGAACACGAGGTCGGCCGACTTGGTCACCGCGATGGGCTGCAGCACGACGGCCGTGGCGCTGGCGGTGGCGTTGTCGGCGGCCTGCACGGTGCGCATGCCGGCCGCGCCGAGCAGCGCGAGGGCGCTCAAGGCCAGCAGGCTCTGCAGGCGGGTGGGGCGATGGAAGGCTGTTGTCATGGGATGCTCCTCGGCTCCTGGTGAGTGCCGACCTGCGAATGTGCAGGCGCACTCAAGAGGCTTATCGGCCGATGAAGGCTGGGCTTGACCGGCATTTCATGGCCGGCCTCTTCTTTCACCAGGTCGGCCCGAGCAGCAGGTAGGCCGAGGTTTCGCCACCACGCGTGGCCCCCAGCGCGAGGAAGAACGGCCCGAAGCGCGTGTCCACGCTGAGGAAGCCGCTGGCCGCCTGCTTCCAGCCGCTGCGCGGCAGGTTGGACAGCTTCAGCCCCGCGCCGTCGCCGACCGCGCCGGTCTCCAGCGAGAAGCCCACGCGCACGGCGTGGCCCAGGCCGACGGGCATCTCGCCGATGCGTCGCGCCATGACGACGCGCAGCAAGGCCATGTTCTCGCCGAGCAGCGAGCCGTCCGGCGTGCCCGACAGGCGCAGGTAGCCGCCGAGGGACCGCGCCTGGCCGCGCTCGGCGTGCGCGGCCTCGCCGTAGAGCTGGCCGGCCCATTCGCCGAGGCGGAAGGCCGACAGGCCGATCAGCGAGGCGTTGATGACGCGCGACTCGCCGTCCGGGCGCAGCCACTCGACGCGCGCCGTCGTCCACTGGCCGCGGCTGGGGAAGGCCAGCGAGTCCAGCGTGTCGGTGTGCAGTTCCAGGTATTGCTGGCCGTAGGCCTGCGAGCGGCGCGCGTTGCCGGGCAGCACGGGCAGGATGACTTCGTCGCTGGCGCGCAGCCGCCCCACGCCGAAGCGCAGGTCGCCCAGCCCGGCGATGCGGTGGCCCAGCTCCAGCTGCGCGCTGCTCAGGCTGCTGGACAGGCGCAGCGCGCGCTGGCCCTGGTTGAAGACGTCGTTGCTGCCGGCCTCGTAGCTCAGTCGCGCGGCGGCGAACCAGCGCGAGCCCGGGCCGAGCGGCTGGTAGAACTCGCTGTTCACGCCGCGCGAGGAGCCGATGCGGGCGATGGTGCGCACCTCGCCGCCCCAGGCGTTGAGCCAGTCGGCCACGTGCATGGCGACCAGCGAGTAGCTGTTGGCGTCGGCGAAGTTGCTGTACAGCTCCAGGCCGAAGCGCACTTTGCTGGAGGCCCAGTCGGCCTCGGTGAGCTTGAAGGTGACGGTGCGGCGGCCGTCATGGTCGTCGATCTCGGTCTCGATGCGCTCCAGGTCGCCACCGCCGTCCAGCCGCTCGATGGCGCGGTTGAGCTCGGCGCGGCCCACCGGGTCGCCGGGCCGCAACGCCAGCTCGGCCTTCAGCGCCTCGGCATTGATGCGCTGGGTGCCGGTGATGTTGAGCTGGGCCAGCGGCAGGGCCGGCAGCGCGGCCTCGGGGGGAGCGAGGCGTTTGGCCTGCAACCGCGCCTGCGCCTCGGGTGCGGCGAGCTGTTCCAGCCGCGACAGCGCCGCCAGCGCGGCGCGGCGGCCGGTGTCCATGGCCTCATCGGCGCGCGAGAAGTCCATGAAGCCCATGCCGGCGAGGTCGGGGTCGATGACGATGTCCCTGTCCGTGAGTTCGCGCAGCGAGCGCTGCACGTTCTGCTCGGTCAGGATCTGCAGCATCTGATTGGCCACCATGACGGCGCTGGTGATCTCGCGGTCCTCCAGCAGCGGCGTGCCGACGTTGACCGCGATGATGATGTCCGCCCCCAGGCTGCGGGCCAGGTCCACCGGCAGGTTGCGCACCAGGCCGCCGTCCACCAGCGGGCGGCCGTTGACGCGCAGCGGCGCGAACACGCCCGGCACGGCCATGGACGCGCGCAAGGCCTGGAACAGCGGCGTGTCGGCCTGGTCCAGCATGGCGCCGGAGAGCAGGTCGGTGGCGACGGCGCGGAAGGGGATGGGCAGGCGGCGCAGCGGCTCCTCGGCGCGGGCGGCGGGCAGCAGCGACGACAGCGTGGCTTCCAGCGCGCCGTTGGCCGCCGCGCCGCTGGGCAGGCGCGCGCCGTCCGCGATGGTGTAGCCGAACTCGATGCGCGAGGGCAGCTTCTCGTCGTCCTCGCGGCGGCGGATGGCGAGCCGGTCGCGCGCCGGGCGGTCCGCCAGGATCTCGTTCCAGTGCGCGCTCTTCACGAGCGTCTCCAGCTCGTCCACGCTGCGCCCCGACGCGTAGGCGCCGCCGATGACCGCGCCCATGCTGGTGCCGACGATGAGGTCGATGGGCACCTTGGCCTCCTCGAGCACGCGCAGCACGCCGATGTGGGCCAGGCCACGCGCGCCGCCGCCGGACAGCACGAGGCCGATCTTGGGACGCGGCGGCGTTGCGGTTTCGGCGGCGAGCGCGGAGCCGGCGATCAGCAGGAGAACGAGGAGGAGGCGTTTCATGGCGGGGCGCACCTTAGCAGCGTCCGCGAGAATCGCGGCCATGAATCTGCCATCCCTTCCCGCACTCAGGATTGGCGAAGGCTGGGACACCCACCAGCTCGTCACCGGCCGCCCGCTCGTGCTCGGCGGCATCACCATCCCGCACACGCATGGCCTGCTCGGCCATTCGGATGCCGACGCGCTGGCGCACGCCATCACCGACGCGCTGCTCGGCGCCGCCGCCCTGGGCGACATCGGCAAGCTCTTCCCCGACACGGCCGCCGAGTTCAAGGGTGCCGATTCCATGGCGCTGCTGGCCGAGGCCTACCGCCGCGTGCGCGAGGCGGGCTGGCAGCTCGTCAACCTGGACACGACCATCGTCGCCCAGGCGCCCAGGATGGCGCCTCACATCCCGGCCATGCGCGAACGGCTGGCTTCAGTGCTGAGTGTGGACGTGGGTCAGGTCAACGTGAAGGCCAAGACGGCCGAGAAGATGGGGCCGGTGGGCGAGGGCCGTGCGATCGAGGCGCGGGCGGTCTGCCTGCTGGCGGCCGGAGCTCGCTAACATCGCGCGCCCAAACTTCCCAAGCCCCCGCACATGCACGTCGAACCTCCCGGCCACGCCCCGACCAATTTCAAGGAACTCGGCGTCCACTACCTGATGATTGTGCTGGGCATCCTGACCGCGCTGGGGCTGGAGGGGGGCTTCGAGATGCTGCATCACCGCCGTCTGGCCCAGCACACCGTCGAGCAGCTGGAGTTGGAGCTGCGCGCCAACCTGACCGAAGTGCGCTCGACCCAGGTGCAGAACAAGGAGGTGAGGGTCGGTGTGGAAGCGCTTTACCGCGACGTGGCCGACCTGGCCCGACGCGATGGCAAGGCCGCGCCCCATGAGTTGCGCGACCTGCTGAAGCAGCGCCTGCGCATCAGCCTGTTCGTGCCGGCGCTGCGCCGCGACGCCTGGGATACCGCCGTGGCCGACCAGGCCCTGGTCCACATGCCGAGCGACGCGTTGCGCCGCCTGTCGGAGGCCTACACGGCCCAGCAGGAGGCGCAACAGGCCATCGTCGCCAGCATCAATGCGACGGGTTCGTTCGTGCGGCTGGGCGACGTCGAGGTCGAGGCCGATTTCGGCCGCGCCGACCCGGTCGAAGCCCTGAAGGCGCTGCACAGCTATCGGAAGACGCTGAACGCGCTGCTCGGCGTCGAGAACGACCTGGCCAAGCAGCTGGCCGAATCGTTGGGCGAGGCCGCGTCGCCCTCTGCGGCAGCCTCGGCCGCACCGGCCGCCAGCGCAGCCCCGGCTCACTAGCGCCAGCAGGCCCTGGCTCAGGCCGCCTGTAGCTTCAGTACCGTGATCAGCCCGCCGCCCTGGGCGTTGCTGATGGACAGTGTGCCGCCCAGGCGCTGCACCGACTTCTCGACGATGGCTAGGCCCAGGCCCGCGCCGCTGGCGGCCGTGCGCGCCGCGTCGCCGCGGTAGAAGGGCGTCGTCAGCCGCGCGAGGCGGTCGGGCGGCACGCCGGGGCCGTGGTCACGCACCTTCAGTTCTACCCAGGAACCCAGGCGCGTGGCGCTGACGTCCACGCGCGCGGCCTCGCCGGGCTCGTGGCCGTAGCGGCGCGCGTTCTCGAACAGGTTGAGCAGCACCCGGCCGAGTTCGGTGTCGTCGATGAAGACCTTGATGGCCGAACTGACCTGCACGCGAAAGCGGATCTGGTCGGGGTCGCGAAAGCCCTGCACCTCGCGCTCGATGACGTCGGTCAGCCGGGTCTCGCGCAACTGCGTCTCGTTGGGCCGCGCGTAGTCCATGAACTTGCTGATGATGGCGTCGAGCTGGTCGATGTCCTGGGCCATGAAATGGCGCGCCTGCTCATCGCTGACGCTCATCTCCGTCTCCAGCCGCAGCCGCGCCAAGGGCGTGCGCAGGTCGTGCGAGATGCCGGCCAGCATGACGGCGCGGTCCTCCTCCAGCTTGGCGAGTTCGCGCGCCATGCGGTTGAAGCCCATGTTGACCTCGCGGATCTCGCTGGTCATCGTGTTCTCGTCCAGCCGCGAGTCGTACTCGCCGTCGCGGATGCGCCCGGCCGCCTCGGCCAGCTCGCGCAGCGGCTGGTTGATGAGGCGGGCGATCAACGCCGAGCCGACGACGGTGGCCAGCAGCGCGATCAGCACCCACCACCAGTTGGTGGCCAGCGAGATGGACAGCGGCGTGGCGCTGGTGCGCAGCCAGAAGGCGTCTTCGCCGACGATGTAGCGCACCCACAGGCCCGGCGCGTCGTTGACGCTGCGCGCCACGACGGTGTCGGGCCCGAGCGTGCTGCGCAGCTCAGCGGCCAACTGCTTGGCGAAGGGGCTGGTGTCGTAGGGCAGCCAGCGGTCGCTGGTCTCGGCCACGCGGACCTGCACCGTGTCGCCGCGCGCCATCGAGGTGATGACGTTGACGCGGTTGATGGGGTCGGTGTGCTCCAGCGCGATGCGGCTGAGCTTGACGAGGCCGGCCAGCTGCTCGGCCGACTCCAGTGCGCGGGGCTCCGCCTCCAGCAGCTTGAAGGTCTGCTGCCAGGCCAGCACCGCGCCGGCCAGCAGCAGGGCCAGCCAGGCGAAGGTGCGCCAGAAGAGGTTGAGCGCGAGGTGGGGGCGGGCCATGCTTTCAGTCAGTTGAGGACAGAGCTACTCGCTGCGCTCGGGCGGTCAGTCCCGCAAGTTCAAAGATCAGTTGGGGACAGTGCTAGCCGTTGCGCTCGGGCGGTCTGTCCCGCAAGGTTGAAAGACGAGTTGGAGACCGCGCCACTCGCTTCGCTCGGGCGGGCTGCCCGCAACGGTATCAGCTGTTTTCGTCCGGCACGAACACGTAGCCCACGCCCCAGACGGTCTGGATGTAGCGCGGCTGGGCCGGGTCGGCCTCCAGCATCTTGCGCAGGCGCGAGATCTGCACGTCCAGGCTGCGGTCGAAGGGTTCGAACTCGCGGCCGCGGGCGAGCTGGGCCAGCTTGTCGCGGCTCAAAGGCTGGCGCGGGTGGCGCACCAGGGTCTTGAGCATGGAGAACTCGCCGGTGGTCAACGGCAGCTGCTCGCCGTTCTTGGTCAGGCGGCGCAGCGCGAGGTCGAACTCGAACGGGCCGAAGGTCACCGTCATCGGCTCCTTGCTCGGCGCGCCCGGGGCCTCCGGCGGCGGGCGGCGGCGCAGCACGGCGTTGATGCGGGCCAGCAGTTCGCGTGGGTTGAAGGGCTTGGCGAGGTAGTCGTCGGCACCGACTTCCAGGCCGACGATGCGGTCCACGTCCTCGACCTTGGCCGTCAGCATGATGATCGGCGTGCTGTCGTTGGCGGCGCGCAGACGGCGGCAGACGGTCAGCCCGTCTTCACCGGGCAGCATGAGGTCGAGCACGATGAGGTCGACGGTCTCGCGCGTCAGCTGCTTGTTCAGCGCGCGGCTGTCTTCGGCCAGCAGCACGTCAAAGCCCTCCTGCGTCAGATAGCGGCGCAGCAGGTCACGGATACGGGCGTCGTCATCGACGACAAGGATGCGGTTGGCGCGGGGCGTCGCGGTGCTGTTCATCGCGTTTCCTGAATTTGTAACAGGGGCATTGTGTGCAGGTTTGAAACCCGGGTTTGTAGGACAGCAGGCAGAGGTTACAGATCGTTGCCAACTGCCCCGGCTAAGCTGGGCTTTCCCTCCTTGCAAAGGAAATCCCATGCGATTCGTTGTCGCCCTCTCAGCGCTTGCCCTGTCCCTCGCCGCCCAGGCGGCCACCGAAACCCCGCCGCGCGAGCGCCTCAGCCTGTCGGCCAGCGCCAGTGCCGACGTGGTGCGCGACGTGCTCGGGGTTGCCTTCTCGACGACCCGCGAGGGCGCGGACGCGGCCGGCGTGCAGACGGCGCTGAAGCAGGCGCTGGACGCGGCGCTGGCCGAGGCGCGCAAGGCGGCCAGGCCGGGCCAGGTCGACGTGCAGACCGGTGGCTTCTCGCTGTCGCCGCGCTACGAGCCCAAGACCGGCAAGATCACCGGCTGGCAGGGCAGCGCCGAGCTGCTGGTGGAAGGGCGCGACGCGACGGCGATCGCGCAACTGGCCGGGCGCATCAACACGCTGACCATTGCGCGCGTCGGCTACAGCCTGTCGCGCGAGGCCCGCGAGAAGGCCGAGGCCGACATCTCGGCCCAGGCCATCGCCCGCTACCGCGCCAAGGCGGCGGACTACGCCAAGCAGTTCGGCTACGGCAGCTATGTCGTCGGCGAGGTGACCGTGTCGAGCGACGAGCCGGCACCACGGCCGATGGCGATGATGCGCATGAAGGCCTCGTCGGTCATGGCGGATGAAGCCTTGCCGACCGAGGCCGGCAAGGCGACCGTGACGGTGAACGTCAACGGCACGGTGCAACTGACCAAATGATCAGACGGCCGTCCAGCCGCCGTCCATCGCCCAAGCCTGGCCGCGCACATTGATCGCGGCGTCGGAACACAGGAAGACGGCCAGCTCGCCCAGCTCGTCCGGCGTCGTGAACTGCAGCGAGGGCTGCTTCTCGGCCAGCAGGCGGCGCTTGGCCTCGTCGTTGTCGACCTTCTCGCGCTCGGCGATGGCGTCGACCTGCTTCTGCACCAGCGGCGTCAGCACCCAGCCGGGGCAGATCGCGTTGACCGTGACGGCCGTCGTCGCCGTCTCCAGAGCGATGGATTTCGTGAAGCCGACGAGGCCATGCTTGGCCGCCACGTAGGCCGACTTCTGCGCCGACGCAACCAGCCCATGGGCGGAGGCGATGTTGATGATGCGGCCCCAGCCCTTCTTCAGCATGCCGGGCAGGGCCAGGCGGGTGGTGTGGAAGGCCGAGCTGAGGTTGATGGCGATGATGGCGTCCCACTTCTCGACCGGGAAGTCCTGCACGGCGGCCACATGCTGGATGCCGGCGTTGTTGACGAGGACGTCGATGCCGCCGAACTCGGCGTCGGCATAGGCCACCATGGCGGCGATGTCGGCCGGCTTGCTCATGTCGGCGCCGTGATAGCCCACCCTGACGCCCAGCGCCGCGACCTCGGCCTTGGGGCCTTCGGCGTCGCCGAAGCCGTTCAGGATCACGTTCGTGCCCTGGCGCGCGAGCGAGAGCGCGATACCCAGGCCGATGCCGCTGGTGGAGCCGGTGACGAGGGCGGTTTTGCCTTTCAACATGATGGGGTCCTTGCTGGTTGCTACGATGAATTTCGGAAGGACGCCATCATGACCGAACCGCGCTTGAAATTCGTGACCTGCCTGGACGCCACGGGCCTGCACCGCATGGCCTATTGGGAGTGGGCCGGCCCGAGCGCGGACGCGCCGGTGCTGGTCTGCGTGCACGGCCTGTCGCGCCAGGGACGGGACTTCGATGCGCTGGCCCGTGTCATGAGCAGCCGTTACCGCGTCGTCTGCCCCGACGTCGTCGGCCGCGGCCGCTCCGACTGGCTGCGCCAGCCGGCCGGCTACCAGATCCCGACCTATGTGTCCGACATGGTGGCCCTGCTGGCGCGCCTGGACGTGGAACAGGTGGACTGGGTGGGCACGTCCATGGGCGGCCTCATCGGCCTGGCCCTGGCCTCGCTGCCGCGGCCCGAGGGCATGCTGGCGGCCGTGCGCCGTCTGGTGCTGAATGACGTCGGCCCGGCCATCCGCTTCGAGGCGCTGCAGCGTATCGGCAGCTATCTGGGCAAGACGATGCGTTTTGCGTCGCTGGAAGAGGGCGCGGCCTATCTGCGCAGCATTTCCGAGGGCTTCGGTCCGCACACCGACGAGGAATGGCTGGCGCTGTCGGCGCCGCTGTTCCGCGAGGAGACGGGCCAGGAGGGCAAGGGGTGGCGCTCGCATTACGACCCGGCCATCGCCTTGCCCTTCGGGGCCGTGACGCCCGAGATCGCCGCCGCCGGCGAGGCCGCGTTGTGGAGCGCCTATGACGCGCTGCGCTGCCCGACGTTGCTGATCCGCGGCGCCGAGTCCGACCTGCTGAGCGCCGAAACCGCGCGCGCGATGACGCAGCGCGGCCCCGGCGCCCGCCTCGTCGAGCTGCCCGGCGTCGGCCATGCGCCCACCTTGATCCACGACGACCAGATCGCCATCGTGAGGGACTTTCTCGGTTCATGAAGACGGGCTTGATGCAGGAGGGTGCGGCCACCGCGCCCATCGTCGCGCTGCTGGATGCGGGTACCGAGCATTCCAATGCCGAGGTCCTGCGCGCGCGCGCCTTTGCCGAGCCCCTGCTGGCTGCCGAGGTGCTGGACACCGGCGAGAACGCGAAGGCTCATGCCGACGGTGTGGCAGCCATCCTGAACGCCATCGGCACGGCGCCGGAGCTGCAGGCGGCGGCCTATCTCGTCTACGCGGGCGACTTCCTGAACAAGCCCGAGGAGGTCGTCGCCAAGGCCTTCGGCGACAGCTACGCCAGCCTCGTCACGCACACGCGCCGCCTCGTGCAGCTGCAGCGCGCCGCGCGCGGCGCCAAGCTGGGCACGGACAAGAAATCGGACCAGAAGGCCGAGCAGACGGAGCGCGTGCGCAAGATGCTGCTGGCCTTCTCGCGCGACCTGCGCGTCGTGCTGCTGCGCCTGGCCTCGCGGCTGCAGACGCTGCGCTGGTTTGCAGCCAGCAAGCGCCCCTGCCCACAGGAACTGGCGGCCGAGTCCCTGACCGTGTTCGCGCCGCTGGCCAACCGCCTGGGCATCTGGCAGATCAAGTGGGAGCTGGAGGACCTGGCCTTTCGATTCCGCGAGCCCGAGGCCTACAAGGCGCTGGCCAAGGGGCTGCACGAGACCCGCGTCGAGCGCGAGCAGCGCGTCGAAGCCGCGCGCGCCGCGCTGCAGGCCGACCTCTACGGCCAGGGCCTGGCCGCCGAGGTGCAGGGGCGGCCCAAGCATCTCTACAGCATCCACAAGAAGATGCAGGGCAAGGAGCTGGCGCTGGAGAAGGTGTTCGACCTGCGCGCGCTGCGCGTCATCGTCGCCAGCGTGGCCGACTGCTACGCGGCGCTGGCACGCCTGCATGAGATCTACACGCCGGTGCCGGGCGAGTTCGACGACTACATCGCCAAGCCCAAGCCCAACGGCTACCAGTCGCTGCACACGGTGGTGCTGGGTCCGGACGGCCGGCCGATGGAGGTGCAGATCCGCACGCGCGAGATGCACGACCACGCCGAGCATGGCGTCGCCGCGCACTGGGCCTACAAGGAGGCCGGCGCGCGCGGCTATGCCGGTGTCAGTGCGGCGGGCGAGTTCGAGGAGCAGGTGGCGCGGGCGCGCAAGGCCGTGCTCAACCAGCTGCTGGCCTGGGAGCGCGACACGACGGCCGACACCGAGGGCGGCCCGGCCAGCGACGGGTTCAGCGACCGCATCTATGTCTTCACGCCCCAGGCCACCATCGTCGAGCTGGCGGCCGGTGCGACGCCGGTCGACTTCGCCTACGCGGTGCACACCGACCTCGGCCACCGCTGCCGTGGCGCGCGCATCGACGGCCAGATGCTGCCGCTGAACACGCCGCTGCAAAGCGGCCAGACGGTCGAGATCGTCGCGGCCAAGGAGGGCGGGCCGTCGCTGGACTGGCTCAACCCCGAGCTCGGCTACCTGCAGAGTCCGCGCTCGCGTTCCAAGGTGCGCGCCTGGTTCAACGCGCTGCAGCAGACGCAGACGATCGCCAAGGGCCGCGAACTGGTCGAGAAGCTGCTCCAGCGCGAGGGCAAGACGGCGCTCAAACTCGACGAGCTGGCCGCGCGCCTGGGCTTCAAGGGCGCCGATGCGCTCTTCGAGGTCGTCGGCAAGGACGAGTATTCGCTGCGCAACATCGAGCTGCTGCTGCGCCCGCCCGAGCCTGCGCCCGACGAGAACGAATTGCTGGCCCAGCGCCACACGCGCAGCTCGAGCGCGGGCACGCGCGGCGGCGTGCTGGTCGTGGGCATCGATTCGCTGCTGACGACGCTGTCGCGCTGCTGCCGGCCGGCGCCGCCGGATGCCATCCAGGGCTTCGTCACGCGCGGCAAGGGCGTGGCCATCCACCGCGCCGACTGCAGCAACCTCGCCGAGATGAAGCGCCGCTCGCCCGAACGCGTCATTGCCGTGGAGTGGGGCGGTGGCGAGACTGCGGGCAAGAGCGCACCGGTCTACCCGGTGGACGTGCTCGTCGAGGCCGGCGACCGCCAGGGCCTGCTGCGCGACGTGCTGGAGGTGTTCGCCAAGGAGAAGATGAACGTCGTCGCCGTCAACACGCAGTCGCTCCAAGCCGGCGCCGCCAAGCCCAGGACCGGTGGCGGCGACACGGCCTGGATGAGCTTCACGCTGGAGCTGTCGGACGCGTCCAAACTGGCCAAGGTGCTGCGCGAGCTGTGCGGCATCAGCGGCGTGCGCTCGGCACGCCGCAAGTGAGCCTCTAGCCAGGAGGCCCAAAAAGCTGCTATAGTGCGCAGCTCTTCAGGCGCGTAGCTCAGTTGGTTAGAGCACCACCTTGACATGGTGGGGGTCGTTGGTTCGAATCCAATCGCGCCTACCAAATTCGGTAGGATCAAGAAGCCCGGCAGGTCGTTGACTTGCCGGGCTTTTTTGTTTTCTGGCCCTGTTTGAGCCGGGAAAGTTGCGGGGAAGGTGCGGCCGAAAGAGCGACCGCCATCTTCGCCCGCGCGACGTTGCGCAACCCAGAAGAACTGACGCGCTATCGCTTCTCCATGCCGTTGCTCAAGCTCTTCGCGGGGGGCTGCCGGTTTGCAAGTTCCTTTGCGGCGCCCCCCGCGGCCTCCATGGCCTCGATGCCGTAGTTGCGCTCCACGATTTGCATCACGCGTTCCTTGTCGATGGTCCACTCCTTGAACGAAGCGTCGCGCGCCGGGTCGCGGCGCATCTCCGCGAGGAGTGCCCCGCGGCTCACGCCCGCTTCGAGGCGGCCCTGCCATTGCCTGGCCCACTCGGCCATGGGCTCGTCACGCCGGTTCTGCGCCAGGGACGCGAGCGTTCGGTGCGCCGTATCCGGGTCGCCGGCGTAGGCGTAGGCCAACGCCGCGGACCGGGCGAGCGTGTCGACTTCGCGTGAGGTCTGCCAGGCCGAGATGACGCCTTGGAGCACCGCGTCGTCCGGTTGGTTGGTGGCGGCCACTTCAGCCTGGAAGACCGCCGCGGCGGCTTCGGGCGATTGTGGGTTCAACCCGCGAGCGCGCTGCAGATGGCCTTGCGCCGCGTTCAGATAGGCGCGCCTGGCACTCCCCTCGCTGCGCTCGGCAAGACGCAGGTTCGCCATGCCCAGCAGGTACCGCGCCTCGAAGCTCGCGTCATCGGCGCGCAGGACGGCGTTCAGCGGAGGCAGGGCATCCAACGGATCTCCCCAGTCAACCAGCGCCCGGCCCCAGGTGAGGCGTGCCAGCTCATCGTCGGGAAACCGCGCCGCCAGCTCGGCCACCTTCCGTAGCAGCGACTCTCCGGCCTGCTGGCTCGGGCACGATTTCAAGGCGGCGTTCGCCAGCACGAATTCGCCCGCCGCACGAGGCAGATGGTGGACGCTCACCCGCGCGGCAGGCAGGGACGGGTGGGCCACCCGAACGGCCTGGAAACCGCGAAGGCCGTACCGCCACATCGCCTTGCCAATGTCGGGCGTCTTCAGATCGAAGGCGCGTTCGAATGCAGTCGATGGGGACTGGCCACGGTCGGCGAGCATCAGGTACTGGTTCAGGCGCTGGCGGTTGTCTTCGGACGAGAACATGAAGTGGGCCAGCAGCCAGGACTTCGCCTCGAACTCGAGCTGCACACCGTCGGTGCCGCCGTAGTTGTGCGCGTTGGCGAGGTTCTGCTGCAGCACGTCGTCATATTCCAGGCTGTAGCGGCGACCGTTATCGATGAACTTCAAGTAGCTGGCGATGCTCTTCGGCACCCGGCCCACCACCATCTGCTGCTCTGAAAAGCGCACCGTGGAGAAGTACTGCGCGAAGCCCTCGATGAAGGAGGCAGGCGTGCGGATGTCCGTGTGTCGATAGAGGAAGTGCCGCGCGTACGCCTCGAAGGCATAGGACAGGCTGTCGTTCAGCGGTGACTTCTCGAGCTGCTCATCGCCAAGGCTCGTGATGCGATCGAGATCGACGCCGAAGCCCTGAACACCGGACGAGCAGCTGCTGTAGAGCCCGATGGCATTGGCCGGCAGCCCGTCGTCGATGTCGCGCAGGGCCGCGGCCCGGCCGTGGTAGTACAGAGTGAGCTTGGGCTCTTCCGTCTGCGCCTGGCGGACGGGCAACGTGTAGATGCGCAGCAGGTGATCGAGCTTTTCAAGGTTCTTCAACAGCCCGATGACGTCTTCTTCCCTGGCGTCCGAGTAGACGACGAAGTGCGGGCTGTCGGCGCGGAACCACTCTGAGACCTCGCCCTTGCGCGCGGCCACCGTCACGCGCTCCAGCGTCGACGGATCGGACTGCTGGGCGTTCGCGGAGCCTGACAGCAGACAGAAGGCGGCGGCGACCGCGCTTGCCCAGGACCTGTTATGCATGGAAATCCTTTTCGTGAAATGCAGGGTATCAGCCGTTGCCGGCTACATCGGCTTGAAGCGTTGTTGGAAGCTTTGGCTCACGGGCAGCCTTGTGCGCCCGTCCTTGAGCAGTACCTCCATGCCGCCGAGGCTTCGATCGACTCGCGCGACATGGGTGAGATTGATGACGACGGCGCGGTGGATCTGCCAGAACTGCTCCCGGTCGAGTTGCAGCAGCAACTCGCGCAGGGACAGGCGCAGCAGGTATTCGCCTTCCGCGGTGACGGCGCAGGTGTACTTGTTGTCGCTGCGGAAATGGCTCACGTCCGCCACCATCATCAGGTGCAGGCGTTCGCCTTGAGAGGCCTGCAGCCAGCGCAGCGGCGCACTGGGCAGCGCCGGTGCCTCGGGTGGCAAGGACGGCGGCGTCCACTGCTGCAACCAGCGCGCCAGCTCGGCCGGCGGCAACTGCAGGCGCTGCTGCAGGCGCTGTACCGTTTCACGCAGGCGTTCGGTGGCCAGCGGCTTGAGCAGGTAGTCCACCGCGCCCTGGTCGAAGGCGGTGACCGCATGCACGTCGTAGGCGGTGACGAAGACGACGTGGCACAGGCCCTTGACGCGCCGCGCCAGCTGCAGGCCATCCAGCCCGGGAAGGCGGATGTCGACAAAGACGATATCGGGCCTCAGTTCGAGCACCAGGCCCAGGCCGCGTTCGCCGTCCTCGGCCTCGGCCAGCACCTGCAACTGCGGCCACAGCTCAGCGAGGCCTTCGCGCAGACGCTGGCGCGGCAGGGCTTCGTCTTCGATCAGAAGGGCGGTGGGGTGCTTCATCGGGTCTCGGGGGTGTTCCAGGGCAGTTCGATGCGCGCGCACACGCCAGCCGTGGAACGCTGTTGAACACTCAGTCGTGCCGCTTCGCCGTACAGCCCGGCCAGGCGGTCACGCACATTGGCCAGGCCCAGGCCCTGGCCTTTGGCCGGGGCCACCGCAGCGGCCTGCAGGCCGACGCCATCGTCGCGCACCTCCAGCACGAGGCGCTCGCCCTCGCGCCAAGCGTCGAGCTCGATGCGCCCGCCCTGCGGCTTGGGCTCGATGCCGTGGCGCACCGCGTTCTCCACCAACGTCAGCAGCATCAGCGGCGGCAGTGGATGGTCATCGCAGCCCGGCTCGGCCTGCAGGCCGAAGCGCAGGCGCTCGCCGAGCCGCGTGGCCATCACCGTGAGGTAGGCGCGTGCCAGCTCGAACTCGCGCTCCAGCGTGCTCATCGGCTGGCGCAGCGAGGGCAGGGCCAGGCGCAGGTAGTCATGCAGCTCACCGAGAAAGCGCTCGGCCGTGGCCGGCTGGCTGCGGATGAGCTGCTGCAGGCTGGCCAGCGCGTTGAACAGGAAATGCGGCTCGACTTGGGCCTGCAGCGCCTTGAGCTCAGTCAGGCTGACCTGGCGCGACAGCTCGGCCATCGCCGCCGTGTGCTCGGCGTGCGCCAGGCGCAGTGCCAGGGCCTGTTCCTCGCGCCAGCGCCACCAGCGGGTCGGTAGATGCAACAGTAGCGCGAAGGCGAAGGCCGGCAGCCAGGGCCGCCACATCGCCAGCGGGTTCTGCCATTGCGTCAGGTCGATGGCGGGCAGCAGCAGCGTCCCCGCGGCCGCGCCAAGCGCGGCGGACACCGGCACCGTCAGCGGCCACCAGCGCCAGTTGAGCGTGAACCACGCGGCGCTGTAGGCCAGCCAGAGCTGGGCGGCCGGTGCCAGCCAGCGTGCATAGGGCCAGATCCAGTGCAATAGGCCCCAGGTCGCCCAGAACAGCAAGGCGGGGAGAACCGCAGGGAGCAGGGCGTGGCGCAGCGGCGGGCGTGACATGGACAGGCTCACCTGCTCAGTCCAGCGCCGCGTTCAGCAGCGGCGAGGGCGGCTTTTTCGCCATCTCCGCCATGTGCTCTGCATCGGCACGGCGCGCCGACTGCAGGTCGACGCCGATCTTCGTCGTGGTCGTTGCCACCTCGTTGCCGACGACTTGGAACTGCAGGTTGCGGGCCCAGACCTGGCCCTCGCCGACCAGGGCGAGTCCGAGGATGACTTGCGGTGCGTCGGCTGGCACGTCGAACACGACACTGACGTCATGCCAGTCCCCATCGCTCGCGACCGCCATGCCAGCGGGCAGCAGCGCTTCCGCATCGGGCTGGGCCACCACGATCCGGTTCAGCAGGATCACATCGCCCTGGCCGAGAAAGAGGCCGGCCCATCCCTTCACGGCGTCGGCCCGCAACTGGCCGCTGAAGCGCAGCCGCTTGCCCGCGTAGCCATACAGGGACTGGTGCGCCGCACCCATGTCGACGACCCAAGGCTCCGTTGGTGCCACGAAGCGGACCGTCAAGTTGGGGCTACCGACTGCGTCGCTGGCAGGATCGATGCCGACTTCATAGCCGTTCGAAGCCGACAGCGTGGCTTCGGAGAAAGTGAATGTGTTGTGAGCAAGCCAGCCAGAGGGCATGCGCGGCGGGGTGGCGGCGCCGACGCTGAGCACGATAGCGGCCAGCGGGGCGAGAAAAAGAGTGCGGTAGTCCATGTTCGGTGCCTTGGAGAGGGTTCTGATGGAAGGGCAGCCTGCGCGTCGTTACTGCAGCGACAGGTTTTGCGGTGGCGCGGCGCCCCAGTTGCGCATCTGCTTCTCGACCCACTCCCCGTTGGCCTTGTTCAGGGCAGCGGCCTCGGCGCCAAAGCGGTGGGTGGTGACCGGCACTTCTCGCCCGACGATCTCCAGCTTGAACCCGCGCGCCCAGACCTGGCCGTTGCCAATCAGGGCCAAGCCGACGGTGGCCATGCCACCGCTTGCCGCCGAGATGTCGGCCACGACGCTCACATCACACCAATCCGGGCAGCCCGCAGAGCCGCGTGGCGCCACGGCTCCGGCTTCGACTTCCTGGGGGTCCGGCACGTGAAAGAACGGATGAATGCCCGAGCCGACCGCGATGCCGGCCCACTGATCGACGCCTGCCGTCTTCACCTGCGCCGAAAAGCGTATGCGCCGATAGGCATACCCCGTGAGTCCTTGGAAGATGCTGCCGATCTGGTGGGCCTTGCGCTCGCCGATGGCTTTGACGGTGAGGGCACGCTGGCTGCTGTTCTCCGTCTCGGGGGCCACGCCGGCTTCGTGCGTCGGGCTGTTGAGCCCGTCCCAGCCGGCGAAGGAAACCCAACCGGCTGGCTGGCGCAGCGTCTCGGCACTGCTTGCGCTCAGCGCCAGGGCCGCCAGCGGGATGCTCAAAAGGGCTCGGTAGTCCATCGGTTCTTCCTTTCAGTGGGGGAGGGACGACCGCAGTGTGTTCAACCCGTGCCGGCGCGGCCGGGATGATGCGACAAGCCAGCGCGCAGGCTGACGAGGCAAGCTGCGCGCCGACGGACGATTTCGATGCAAGGACCGATGCCGCCCTCGTCGGGAGGCGTCGCGTGTGGTCAGGCCCTCGGCGGCGCCGGGATCCGGTCCAGGAAGTCCGCGTGGGACGGCATGGAGGCCACCGTGCGCGAGATCGAGCTGTGCACCGAATGAAGGTGCCGGCGGATCAGCTGCGGGTCCACCAGGTCGATATAGGGGTCGTACCGCTCGGGGTATGCGCCCAGGCCCAGCAGGATGGACGCCCACGACGGCTCGGCAAAGCCCTCTGGCTCGATGACGGCGACGCGGCCGGTCTTGCGGAACAGGTCGATCTGGTGGGCGAGATCGTCGGGAATGGGCATGTCCGCGCAGTAGCGCCAGAACTCGCTGTCGCGCCGCTCGCCGAGCTTGTAGTGCAGGATGATGAAGTCGCGCACGGACTCATAGCGGTAGGCCATCTGCCGATTGAACTCGTCGGCCAGCGCCGGCTGGAATGACTGGTCAGGCAGCATGGCCGTCAGGCGGCCGACGGCGTCCATGATGAGATGCAGGCTGGTGGATTCCAGCGGTTCCAGGAAGCCCGAGGACAGGCCGATGGCCACCACGTTCTTGACCCAGCCCTGCTTGCGCCGCCCGGTGACGAAGCGCTGCTGCCGAGGCTCGTCCAGGGGCTTGCCGTCCAGGTTGTCGAGCAGCGTGCGCTGCGCCTCGTCGTCGCTCAGGTAGCCGCTGCAGTAGACGAGGCCATTGCCGGTGCGGTGCTGCAGCGGGATGCGCCACTGCCATCCGGCGGTGCGGGCGGTCGAGCGGGTGTACGGCGTCATCGGGCCAGCGCGCTCGCACGGCACGGCCAGCGCGCGGTCGCAGGGCAGCCAGCGGCTCCAGTCCTCGTAGGGCGACTTCATCGCCCCGTCGATCAGCAGGGCGCGAAAGCCCGAGCAGTCGATGAAGAGATCGCCTTCCACCCGGCGCCCGTCGCTCAGGTGCAATGCTGCGACGAAACCGTCTTCGGGGCGCGTCTCGACGCGCGTGATGGTGCCCTCGATGCGCTTGGCGCCGTGCCGCAGCGCGTACTCGCGCAGGTAGGCGCCGTACAGCGATGCGTCGAAGTGAAAGGCGTAGTCGAAGGCGTTGGAGGCGCCCGGCTCGCCGGGCGTCGGCCGCATGAAGCGCATCTGCCGGGCCATCACCGTCGCGGTCGACCACTCCTCGTAGGAGGGCAGCTTTTCGCCCTGCGCCTGGAGACGCAGCCAGTAGGCCCATAGCGGGCGGTTGTGGATGGCCGGGCCGAACCCGCCGAAGCCGTGGAAGAAGCGATTGCCGATCCGGCCCCAGTCCTGGAACTCGATGCCGAGCTTGAAGGTGGCGCGCGTGCGGCGGACGAAGTCGGCCTCGTCGATGCCCAGCAGCTGGTTGTAGAACTGAATGGTTGGCAGCGTCGCTTCACCGACACCGACGGTGCCGATGTCCGCCGACTCCACCAGCGTCACCTCGCAATGCTGATCCGGTTGGTCCGGCCGGCACAGCATCCGCGCGAGCGGCGCGGCGGTGATCCAACCGGCGCTGCCGCCGCCCACGATGACGATCCGCTGAAGTGGACGATCTCGCACAAACAGTCTCCAAAAAAAAACAGATCTGGTCAGTCCAGGAGTTTGCCCTATGTCGGTTTGGTCATACCAGTTGTACGCTCGTCGCACGGCATCGGAATGCATCTCTGACACACACGGCGCGGTTCACCGTGAGTTTGCCTGCCCTGGAACGCGGTGACCACAAACGTAACAGGGCGGTTTTCTCACCAACCAATAGTTGGTGCAACGGACGAACAAAGCCGCCGTCAGTGAAGTAGAGCGAGCCCGATCACGAGGAGCAGAAGTGTTGCAGACCAAGTTCTGCAGTCACTGCCTCAGTCAATCTAGAACAGGAGACAAGACGTGACGAAAAAGATGATTCCGCAAACCCGGAAGTTGACCGTTGTAGCGGCGTGCGCCTTTTTGGCGGCTTGCGGCGGCGGGGGTGGAGGCGGCGGAGGTTCGGAGGGCCGCTTTCAGGTCATCAACTTCAAGTATCCGGGCGGCAACACGTTGTTGAATGGGCCGACGACCTTGACGGCCACCGCGACTTCGGGGCTGCCGGTCAGCTTCCGCAGCGGCACGACCACCACCTGTACGGTCGCGGACAACAAGGTGACGCTGCTGGCTGCGGGGGAGTGCCTGGTCATCGCGAGCCAGCCTGGCGGGGCCGGTTCGGATGGCACCAAATGGGCGGCTGCCGACGACACGAGCCAGCTGTTCAATGTGTTGAAGCATGCGCAGGTGTTGGCATTCACGCCGCCGGACTACGTCCTCAGCACGACAACGAAGTCGATCTCGCTCAGCGCGACCTCGGACGCAGGTCTGCCGGCCACCTTCTCCAGCGACACGCCAACCATATGCTCCATCAGTGGCAGCACGCTCCAGTTCCTGGCCAAGGGCAGTTGCGCGGTGTCGGCAAAGCAAGCTGGCAATGAGAGCTACAAGGAGACGACGACGCAGCGCTTCATCGCCGTCGATCCGCTGGTTGTTGCTGACGGCTTCGCGCCGGGAGGCGGTCGCGGAAGCATGAACAACTTGAAGACCAAGCAGGGCGGCGGCGTCACGGCCAACCCTTGGGACAGCGCGCTGAACGCCGGGTGGGAGTGGTGCGATGCCAGCGCGGGCGACTGGTGCTACAGCAAGGTCTCCACCGATGGCGCCACGCTCGATTCGGCCCTGCATATCCGGGACACCGTGTTCACCGGCGGCTGGCATTACGGCTTCAACCGCATCGACATCTTTGCGCCTGGCCTGAATGGCTTCAATTCGTCGGGCGACACGGTGGGTGGGCTGCAGGTGACCACCGAAAAGGCGCTGGGCTTCACCTTGGGCTTGAATACCGATCTCTACGCTTCCAGCAAGCCCATCGTCGTGCACCTGGACCTAGGCAAGCGCAACAACGGCTGCAACGTCACCTTGAGCACCTTGGTGTGGGCCCCGTTGTCGGGGTTGATCAGCTACGCCGTGCCGCTGAGCAACTTCGCGGTGACCGAGGCGTGTGGCCTGCCAGGCGTGACTGTGGCGTCGCTGGACAACGACGTGCGCAAGCTGCCGAACCCTTATGACAGCAACGGCACTCCCGTCAACGACGCCGACTTCAAGGCCGCGCTGGACAAGATGGCCACCTCGCGCGCCTCGGCGGCGACGCTGCTGCAGTCCTCCAACGTCGTCCGCACGCGCTTCTGGTTGATGGACCCGAACGTGGACAGGAAAACAGGCGGCATCTTCGCCTCCGACCTGACCGTCAAGGGCGCTATCACCATCCAGTAACCCAGCCCGTAAGCGGCGTTGCGCGTCAGTGGCCGACCCCCGTGTTGATCGGGGCGGCGACACCAGCATCGCATCGCGCGGCCCCGGTATCCGGTGCCGAGGCACGCGGCAGCACCGAAGTCGGCCAGTTGCCGCCGGACACATCGAAGGAATACGGAGACACCATGAAAAAACAGTTCCGCACCACGGCCATCCATCGCGGCATGGTCCACATGATGCTGCTGACCGTCGGCAGCGCCGCGTTGGCGCAGTCGGCTGCTGAAAAGCCGCCCGCCAACCTGGAAACCGTCGTCATCACCGGCCAGCGCGCGGCGCTGCAGTCGGCACAGAAGATCAAGCAGAACGCCGAGGAAATCGTCGACTCGGTCGTCGCCGAGGAAGCCGGCAAGCTGCCGGACAAGTCGATCACGGAAGTGCTGCAGCGCGTCGTCGGCGTCATCATCGACCGCAACAAGTCGCGGGGCGACCCTGAGCACTTCTCCGTCGAAGGTTCGGGCATCAGCGTGCGCGGCCTCAGCTGGGGCTCGTCGCTGCTGAATGGCCGCGAGTCGTTCTCGGCCGGCTGGCCGGGCCGCGAGCTGAGCTGGGGCGACATCCCGCCCGAGCTGATGGCCGGCGTCGATGTCTACAAGAACCCCTCCAGCGAGATCATCGAAGGCGGCGTCAGCGGCACGGTGAATCTGCGCACGGCCTTGCCCTTTGACTACAAGGGGACCAAGGCCTACCTGTCGGTGGGCAACAACTACACGCAGCGCTCGGGCAAGAATTCGCCCAGCATGTCGGGGCTGTACACCACCCAATGGAATACGGACATCGGCCGCGTCGGCGTTCTGCTGGACCTGTCCTACAACCATTCCAGCTTCCAGAACGAGAGCATCCAGCTGGATGCCTACTACCCCCGCACCGACCTGATCGCCGGCCAGGTGGCGTGGGCGCCGAAATCGGCCTCGTTCCGCAACAACACTGGCGACAACGAGCGCGCCGGCTTCTACGGCGCGCTGCAGTGGAAGAAGGACCGTATGGACTCGTCGCTGACCTATTTCGTGTCGGGCGCACGTGAGACGGGCAGCGAGCAGGGCTTCTACACCGGTGTGGAGAATGCCTACAAGTCGACGATCGACCCCGCGACCGCGAAGTACGACGCCAACAACGTGCTGACCTCGGGCACCTACACCTATCTGACCGGCGCCGGGGCAAACACCTCCCCCCTCGGCGGCCTGGGCCTGCAAATCACGCGCGGCTGGAACCAGAGCACTTCGAGGACCAGTGAACTGGCGTGGAACTTCAAATGGGCCATCAACGATCAGTGGCTGGTGCAGAACGACGTGCAATGGGTCCATGCGAAGAATGATTCCATCGGCCGCAACCTGCAGCTGGGTACCTTCGTGCCGAGCATGAGCATCGACGTGCCAGGAAAGAGCCCGGTGCGCATCGGGTTCGACCCCGAACGTGAAGCCCGGCCAAACGCCCCCAGACGATGGCTCATGGCAGCCGCGCGCCAGCTTCGCCTACATGAACGTTCCGAAGTACCAAACCGTACCTGTCGAAACGTTCAATTTCGGCAACTTCTATGGGGGCAAAGTGGGCTCGCTGCCGAACATCGTCATGCCGACGATCGGTGCTGTGCGCGACTACCCGAACACGTACGCGACACTGGTCAACGATTACCGCTACCAGCAATGCCTGGATGGCAAGAAGCTGTACCCAGGCGTGACGTGCAATCCCGCGGACTACAAGAACTTCCAGGAGCTGGTCTACAACGATGACCCGTCCAAGACCAGTACGCACAGCGAACAAACCGATGCGGTCTACACCACGCTACGCTTTGGCTTCGACGACTTGAAGTTCCCGATCGAAGGCAATGCCGGTTTGCGCGTCGTGCTGACCCGCGACATCTCGCACGGCTACACGATTTTCGAGTCGAAATACAGCGCAACGACGCCGCCCGATCTGCCGCGCTTCGACCAACTCACCCAACCTATCGACGTGCAGAACCAGTTCGTCAAGGTGCTGCCTTCGCTCAACCTGAAGATGAACTTCACCGACAGGTTGCAGGCCCGCCTGGCGATGGCCCAGAGCATGAACCGCCCCGGCTTCAACCAGCTGGGCGAGTACATCAAGCTGCAGCAGAACTACGACTTCGACAAAAAGACGGTCACCTACACCGGAAACAACACCGGCAACGTCAAGCTCAAGCCGATCACGGCCAACAGCTTCGACCTGGCGCTGGAGTGGTACCCGCGTGACGGTCAGTCCCTCACGGCCACGGCGTTCCATAAGGATGTCAAGGACGTCATCATGAACAGCGTCTACACCCGTGCCTACAACAGCACGGGTGGCAATCCGCAGACCTTTGCCATCACGGGTCCCGACAACGTGGGGAAGGCCAAGGTCAGTGGCCTGGAGGTTGCGGGCATGACCTACCTGGACAAGCTTGCGTTCCTGGACGGCGTGCTGCCGGAGTGGGCCAAGGGCATCGGCGTGTCGGCCAACTACACCTACATCAACGCCAAACAGAGCCTGTACAAGCAGATCGACAACCCCTATTGCGATGCTGGCAACGCGGCGACCAATGGCGGCTTGCACCTGTTTGGCTGCGACACGAATGGCCTGCCATTCAAGGACCTGCCGCTGCCCTACATGGCCAAGAACGCGTACAACTTCGTCCTGATGTATGACCGCGGTCCCTTCTCGGCGCGGCTGGCCTACAACTGGCACAGCCGGATCCTGCAGTCGGCGGACGCCAATGGCACGCGTGGCACCGATGCGACGAGCGCGGATCCGACGCGCGCTGGTGCCCAGGATGTGGGCTGGGGCCTGCCGACCTGGCAGGAGGCATTCGGCCAGTGGGATGCCGGCATGAACTACAGGTTCAGCGATGGGTTCGGTGTGTCGCTCAACGTGACGAACCTGAACAACGTCATCGTCCGCCAGACGCAGCAACAGCACATCGGCACGATGGGACGTGCGTGGTTCTACCCTGGCCGCAGCTACTCGATGAGCGCACGCTACGAGTTCTGACGCGGCTCTCACGCGGCTGAACCTGCATGCCGCCCGGACGGGCTGTCCGGGCGGCATGCCCACTTTTGTGGTTCGGCGCCCGCGCGTATCAGAGACGAGAATGATTGACGTCGGCGCAGGTCGTTCAAGGCGCCAAAGAATTTGGCAGGGTCTCTATGACGCAGAAAGTTGATCGCATCGTTGTCGTGGGCGGTGGCAGCGCCGGCTGGATGGCGGCCGCGGCGCTGGTCACCGGGCTGAAGGGCCGCACCACCGTCGAGGTGGTTGAGTCCGAGGACATCGGCATCATTGGCGTCGGTGAAGCCACCTTCCCATCCATCCGCAGCTACAACCAGCTGATCGGCATCGACGAGCGCGATTTCC
>JAEKLF010000116.1 GCA_019509985.1 Burkholderiales bacterium
CTGAAGCAGCGCCTGCTGACCGTGCAGGACCAGCGCGCGTTCGACGCCATCGTGAGCGAAGCCAGCGCGTCCATCGTCAAGCACGGCGGCAAGGCGAAGCCGGTCGAGCTGGAGGGCCGCCGCGGTGTGCTGCCGTGGCTGCAAGGCGTCGCCGCGTCGCATCGCAAGCTGTCGAGCCTGATGCGCCAGATGGACGGAGGCCGGGACGGTGGAGCGATGTACCGGCTCTTTGTGCGAGGCATGAACGACGCCGGCACGCGCGAAGCCGTCATGACCGAGAAGGCGACCGAGGCCCTGGTGCGCATCTACAAACCGGTTCTGGCCATGAAAGGCGGCCTCACCGGCGCGAAAGTCTTCATTCCCGAGATCGGTGCAAGCCTGAGCCGCAGCGGCCGGCTGTCGGTGGCGTTGAATTGGGGCAATGCCGTGAACCAACAGCGGCTGATGGACGGTGACCAGTGGAGCGCCGAGCAGGTGCAGGCCATCTTGCGCACCCTATCGCCGTTGGAGCTTCAGCTCGTCAACGAGGTGCATGCGTTCGTCGACAGCTTCTGGCCCGAGGTGAAGGCCAAGCAGCTGCGCGTGTCCGGGGTAGTCGAGGACAAGGTCGACGCGGACCCGTGGACGGCCACGGCCAGCGACGGCAGCACAGTGGCCATGCGCGGCGGCTACTACCCGCTCAAGTACGACGCCGACCGCTCGGCGAAGGCCGAGTCGCTGGAGGCAGCCGAGACGGCTAAGGACATGATGCGCGGCGCCTTTACCCGGGCGACGACTCGGCGCGGCCACACCAAGGCCCGCAGCGACGAAGTGAAGCGGCCGGTGCGCAAGGATCTCGGCGTGCTGACCGAGCACGTCACACAGGTCGTGCACGACCTCGCCTGGCACGAGTGGATCATCGACGCCAACCGGCTCATCAGCGCCAAGCCAATCGACAGCGCCATCCGGGCGCACTACGGGCCTGACGTCGTGCGCACGATCAAGGATGACCTGATGGGCATCGCTACGGCCGACGTCGTCCCCCAGACCAAGATCGACAGCGCACTGATGACCCTGCGCGCCAACATCAGCCGCAGCACCATGGGCTTCAGCTTCACGACGGCACTGATGCAGCCCTTCGGCATCACGCAGAGCATCGCGCGCATCGGCGCGGCGCCCGTGCTGCGTGGCGTGGCGCGCTGGGGCGGCGACGCGCTGCGGTTCGAGTCGTCGCTGGCGTGGATCGGCGGGAAGTCGGACTTCATGCGCCTGCGCAACAAGACCTTCAATCGCGAGCTGCACGAGATCAGTAGCCGCGTGCTGGGCAAGTCGAAGGCGGCCCAGGTCTATGACGCGAGCCTGTTCTACCTGACCACCAAGATGCAGGCCATTGCGGACGTGCCCACCTGGATCGGGCGCTACGAGCAGGCCCTGGCCCAGGGCTTCGACGACGCGGCCGCGGTTGCGCTCGCCGACGAGGCGGTGCTGGGCTCGCAGGGCGGTGGCCAGGTCAAGGATTTGGCCGAGGTGCAGCGCAAGCACCCGCTGTTGACGCAGTTCTATTCGTACTTCGCCACCACGCTGAATCTCACGATTGAGAAGACGGCGGCGACCGACTTTCGCGACCCGAAGGCCGTGGCCGGCTGGCTGGCTGACATGGCGTTGCTGGCGGTCATCCCGGCCATCGTGCCGGCGCTGCTCACCGACCTGCTGCGCGGAAGCGACGACGAAGACAAGATGGCGAAGAAGCTGGCGCAGTGGCAGGCCTCCTACCTGCTCGGCATGGCCGTCGGCGCTCGCGAGCTGTCGGGCGCGGTGAGCGGCTACAGCTACGCCGGGCCGCCGGTGGGTCGCATCGTCGGCGACGTGAGCAAGGCCGGCCAGCAGGTCGCCCAGGGCGAGATCGACGAGCCGGCGGTGCTGGCGGCTATCCGCCTGATGGGCTCGGCGTTCGGCATCCCGACCGTGCAGGCGGTGCGCAGCTACAAGGGCTGGCAGGCGTGGAGCGAGGGCAGGGCCCCGGCCAGCGCTGTGCTGTTTGGGCCGCCGGCCAAGGACTGACGCTTTAGCAACTGGTCAATTTCTGTACCGATTGCTAAAGCTAAGTCTTTGATTTTACTAGGGAAAATGCCCGTTTTGCCTATCCCTAGCATTGCATAGAGTTGGACCTGTCGACGTGTTCGAGCACGCCGACAGACCCTAACCACTCACATCTAGTTGGAGATGAAAAATGGCTACCTTGAATTCTGCCGCTGATACGGCTGTTGTCGAACCCCGCGATTCCCTGGTTGAGGCGCTTTGCGCCAAGGCGCGGCACCTGGACGTCGTCCTCACTTTGCTCAACAACGCGAACGGGCTCTCGATGCTTGACGAGGACGGCCGCTCTGATGCCCAGTGGCTTCTGGCCGACTTGGCGGCCGATGCCGCCAACATGGCGCGCCAGATTGAGGCCGCAAGCGCCGCCTGATCACCTGCTGGGCTTTGCCGGTAGGGGCCGCGCGGCTGCCGCGAGGTTGATGCCCACGCCGACCCTGGCCGGCGTGCGCCCTTCCAGCCACTCGCGAACGTGAAACCGGCTCACCAGCAGCCGGCCGCGCAGCACCTTATGGGGGATGCGCTCCTCGATGAGCACCGCGACCTGCAGGGCTTGGCCACGCTTGCCCGTCAGCTCGCGAATCTCTTCCTTGGTCATGAACTCGGACCAGCCGTCGGGTTGGCTCATCGAAGCCTAGTTTCGATAGAGGTGCCAGCATGGGGCGGCAGACTGCTACGCTCGGAGCGAGAGATCCATGGCGAGCGTAGCAGTCTGCCGCCCCATGCTCTACATGCCACTCCTTCGCCCCACGGCTTCCGCTGCAGCGCAGCAACATCTTTACGTTCTTCCTAGGGTGTCGGCATTCCTTACATGTGCAGTGGCTCATCCAATGAGCCACCTTTCTAAGTGGTTGCTACAGTTAGGACAACCTAAACCGGGCACGTCACTTGCTCAAGTTGAGTGGGCTAAGTTGTTGGTTTGTCGAGAAAAAGCGCACGTACAGACGTCTGCACTCCTATTGACAACCCGCTAGCTTGGCTTACCCTGCGGTTGGGTGGTTGCCGTCAACCATCAAATCGCATAATTCGTTGTATCATCGCCGGCTTTTTCGCCGGTATCTTTTGGGGGAATCATGAACACCGCTTTCGACTCTTGGATCACCAAGCAGTTCAGTGAAGGTCTGGTGGACATCAAGTTTGCTGTTGTGACAGGCAAGGGCGTGTCCGCTGAAGCCATTCAGAACGAAGTGCTGGCTACCGAAGCCGCGATCAGCCAAGGCTACATCAAGGCCGCTCCTGCAGCGACTTCGATGATGCCTGCCGACATCGCTGAGTTCGTTGCCGCCCATTGAACAGCTACTGATCAGTTATCCTTTCAAAAGGGTGCCATATGGCACCCTTTTTTGCTATGGCGCCAACAAATCCAAATCTCGCCGACTTCTACGTCAAGCTCATGCTGGGCACTGCCCAGGGCACTGCAAAGACGGTTTGTGAAGCTAACGGCATTCCCCTCGTCCCGAGCCGCGGCAGCGAGCTAAGGATGATCCCTGTCTACGAAGACGGCTTTTCCAAGACGCTGCTTTCTCTCGCAAACGACAGGGCCGAGACGACATTGACTTGGCCCACCACCCAGGCCAACTACTTGCAAGCGTACTGGAAGCGCTACAGGAAGGCCGACAAGCGGGTCAAACAGGACTTGGTGGTCATCGCCTCGAACTACTGCTGGGCGCGCTTCTACGCTGCGAAGGAGTTGATGCACTGCTTCGTGGAGGAGGACAACTATCCTGCAAGCAACACGATTGAACTGGTGAAAGATCTGCTCGAGGACTTGGCTGCAGGTGGGGTGACCTTCCACGATGAGTGCTCGCCCCAGACGATGCTCGATGAAGTGGCATGGCTTGGCGCGCTGCACTACTTGATCCCCCAGGACTGGCTGCCGACGCTGAATCAACTGCATGCCGACATCACTAAGGCGTTTCCGAACGCAGACGCGTACCTTCACATAGCGCAAATTCTTAGAGTGCCGGTGCTGGCCCTGCGTACTCGCATGAGGGCGGCAAATAGGGTCAAGACTGGGTGATAGCAAAGGGTCATCTCACCCCCAGACGCGCACCTGTCTCCAACCGCGATTGCGGGCCCCCGCAACCAAGAAATTAAGAGTCCTGTGAAGGACTTAGCAAAGCCCGCCAAGTGCGGGCTTTGTCGTTTCTGGGCTTTGTGGCCCGCTTGTGGCCTACCCGTGGCCCATTCTTGGCCCGTGCCCATTACGAGGGTGGTTGAACCGACCGTTGGGCCGGTGGCTGCTGCGAACAATGCGCTTTATCCCAAGCGATCTCAGTCATGCCGTAAACCCCAGCCGGGCGAGGCGCGGCTGGCGCGCAGCGACTGGCCCAGCACCGTCACCACGGCAATAGCTGCGGCCAGCAATGTTGCGCCGAAGAAGAACAGCGGAGAGAGTGGGACGCGGTCTTCGAAGCCGGCCAGCCAGTTGCGCATCGCGACGAACGCCAGCGGCCAGGCCAGCAGGTTGCCGACCAGCACCGGTCGCAGGAACTGGCCGACGAGCAACCTCGCGATGTCGGCGGACGACGCGCCGAGCGTCTTGCGGATGCCGATTTCCTTCACTCGCCGCTGTGTATTGAACGATGCCAGGCCCCAGAGCCCGACGCAGCCAATCACCACCGCCAGCGCAGCCCCCATGCCGAACAGGCGGGTCGCGCGATCATCGGCTTCATAGAACTGCGCCAGTTGCCGGTCGGCGGTCGCAGCGTCAAATGGCACCTGCGGCACCCGGCGCAGCCAAGCCTGGCGCGCGGCGGCCAGCGTTGCCTGCGCCTCGCCGGTGAATCGGACCGCAGCAATGGGTTTGGGCGGCCCTTCACGGTAGTACTGATAGGCGGTCGTGTCGTCCGGCGTGCGCGGCGAGAAGAAGCGCAGTTGGTCGATGACGCCGATGATGGTGCGCGGCATGGCGCCGCCAACGATCTTGCCGACGGCCTCCTGCGGCGAGGCAAAACCCAGCCGTTTCGATGCATCCGAGTTGATGACGATGTTGCGGCCGAGCTTCCACTTTTGCCAGTCGCTCGCGTCGTCGGCGGCGTGCGCGTCGTCGAACAAGCGCCCGGCGAGCAGGCGCGGCGCATAGGTGTCGAAAAAGCCCGGGCCGACGCTGATGACGCGGATGGTCACACCGGGCGCGGGGCGGCCCGGCATCTCGATGGCGTCGAGGGCGGCTCCGCCGTCGACACCGGCACCCACGTTCGCGCTGCCGACCGAGCGGACACCGGGCAGCTCGCGGAATGCCGCCAGCAACGCGCGGGCCTGCGGCGGGCTGATGCCGGTCTCGGCCAGCGAGGGCACGACCAGCAGGCCGTCGCGGCGGAAACCGAGATCGGTCTCGCGCAGGTGTCGTGTCTGCGCGACCAGCACGGCTGTGCCGATGACAAAGGTCGTCGCGAGCGCGAACTGCAGCACGACCAGCGCCTCGCGCACACGGGCGCCGGCACGGCCGCCTCCGGGCGCCCTGGCCGACGCGAGCACCGCGGACGCGGGAAAGCGTGACAGCAGCAAGGCGGGATAGAAGCCCGCTGCCAGGCCGACGGGCAAGGACCCAAGCGCGAGCGCCGGTACGACAAGCGTATAGGGAATGGCGAGCGACAAACCGGCCGCTGCATTGACCCAAGGCAGGCCCAGCTCCGCGAGGATCAGCCCTCCCAGCGCGGCCACCGCGACGGTCAGCACCGCTTCGCCGATGAACTGGCTCACCAGCGCCTGTCGGTCGGCCCCGAGCACCTTGCGCATCGCCACTTCGCGTGCCCGCACGCCGGCCCGGGCGGTTGCAAGATTCACGTAGTTGACGATGGCGATCAGCAAGGCCATCAACCCGACGATGCCGAGCGCCACTACCGTCATCTTGCGGCTCGCGCGCTCGGCGCCCTGCGGTTGCAGATGGATGTCAGCGATGCGCAGCAGAGGCAACGAGAGGAACCATGACGCCTTGGGGCCCATCGTCGCCGTGGCCCGCCGATCGATCATGGCGGGCAGCGTGCGCTCCAGCGCCGTCCGCGCTTCTGCCGTGTCGAAGCGCAGGAACGTGCTCACCGATGCCGTGCCCCACATGAACCACTGCCATTGCCCGGGCGGAGCCCCCTTGGGCAGCGGGATGAGGATCGCCAGGCGCAACTCGCTGTTCGCGGGCAGGTCCTCGAAGACGCCGGCGATGCGGTAGTTGGCGGGCGCGTCGATGGAGATGGTCAGCGACTGGCCGACCGGATCGGTGCTGCCGAAATACTTGCGTGCCGCCGAGCGGCTGATGAGCGCGCTGGCCGGGTCCTGCAGCGCGCTGGCGCTGCCTTGCAGCAGCGGCAGGGCGAACACGTCGAAAAACGACGCATCGACCTGCGCGATGTCTTCCTTGATCGCCTCGGCGCCGCGCTGCACGCTGCCGCCCTCCATCCCGCCGCGAATGCGCGTGCCGACGAGGCCGGCGTGCTCCTCGTGCAGTTGATCCAGCAGGCCGCCCATCGTCTGCGGGTAGGCGCCGCTGAACGGGCTGCCCGGCAGGTCGATGCGGGTCTGCACACGGTAGATCTGTTCATGGTTGGGCAGCCATTGCTCGTAGCTGGTCTCGAACCGCACGTAGAGCGTCAGCACCAGGAACACGGCAATGCCCACCGCCAGCCCGCCGATGTTGAGCACGGCATGAAGCTTGTGGCGGGTCAGCGAGCGGTAGAGCGACAGCAACGCAAAGCGGTTCATCGGCCGGCCCTTCAGATCGCGCGTGCGGCGGAGGCCACGATGCGGCCGTCGAGCATGTCGATGCGGCGCTTGGCCACGTCGGCGTGGCTCGGCGAATGCGTGACCATGATGATGGTCGCGCCTTCGGCGTTCAAACCCGTGAGGATGTCCAGCACCTGCTCGCCGTTGGCGGTGTCGAGGTTGCCGGTCGGCTCGTCGGCCAGGATCAGCTTCGGGTCGCCGACGATGGCGCGGGCGATGGCGGCGCGCTGCTGCTGGCCGCCGGACAACTGGTGCGGGTAGTGGCGCGCACGGTGCGCGATGCCGACCTTGTCGACTGCCGCCGCCACGCGCGCGCGCCGGTCGCCGGCATCGGAGCGATAGGCCAGGCCGAGCGCGACGTTCTCCTCGATCGTCAGCTCGTCGATCAGGTTGAAGCTCTGGAAGATGAAGCCCAGCGTGGCGGCGCGGAACTTCGCCAGCGCCTTCTCGTCAAGGGCAGCGAGGTCCCGATCGCCGAACAGGTAGCGGCCGGCGTTCGGGCGGTCGACGGTGCCGAGCGTGTTCAGCAGCGTTGACTTGCCGCAGCCCGACGGGCCCATGATGGCAACGAACTCGCCAGCGTCGACGTGGAGGTCGATGTCGCGAAGTGCCGTCGTCTCGACTTCGTCGGAGACATAGCGGCGCTGGATCTTCTCGAGGCGGATCATGGACTGGGGCCTTCAGCGGAGGTTGAGAACGTCGCCCTTCACGGACGCGGTGTTGGAGGTGACGATGCGCTCGCCGGGTGCCAGCCCGGACAGGATCTCGACCTGCTCGGGGTTGCGGCGGCCGGTCTTCACCAGGCGCCGGCGGGCGTGCCGGCCATCGGCGTCGAGCACAAAAGCCGAGGTGCCGGCGCCCGTATCGAGCCACGCGCCCACGGGCGCGACGACGGCCGGTGCGGTGTCGCCCAGGGTGATGCGGATGTCGAGGGTCTGGCCACGGCTGAGGCCTCCGGGCGGTGGGCCGGCCAATGCCAGCTCCACGCGGAAGCGTCCGTCCTTCACTGCGGGAAGCACCTTGGCGACAGTCAGCGCCAGGCCGTCCGCGCTGGCCGTCTGGCCTGCGGCGATGCGGCCGAGGAAGTATTCGTCCACATCGGCCGTCAGCTTCCATGAGCCTTCGCTGTCGACCTGGCCGGCCGGATCACCGGGTCTCAGCGCCTGTCCGGGCTGGATCGTGAAGTTGGTCAGCCGGCCGTCGCTCGGCGCGCGGATCGTCAACGTATCCATGCCCGCCCGCACGGCAGCCAAGTTGCGCTCCAGCCGGCCGACGGTGTCGTCCAGCCGCGCGCCCTGCATGGCGGTGATGCGCGCCTCGGCGACGTGGCCGGCCTGCAACTGGGCGAGCCGCTGCTGCTGGTAGGCCGCTTCCTCGACATAGCTTTTGACGCCGGCGTCGGAGACGAAGCCCGCTTCGTGCAACTGCTCGCGCACCGCCAGCTCGCGCCGCGCCTTCAGCAGGTCGTAGTGCGCCTGTGCCAGTTGGCCGGCGCGGTCCAGCCGGTAGCGCGCGATGCCCAGGTTCTCGCCAGCGACGCCGCCGAGCTGCGTGGCGATCTGCGCCTCGCGCGTCAGCACGTCCAGGCGCAGCGCGGGGTTGGCGAGGGTCGCCAGCGCCTGGCCTGCCGCGACCATCGCGCCGTCCTGCACCAGCAGCTTCTCGACATGCCCGCCGGACAGCACGCCGACGAGCGTCGTCAGCTTCGGTGCGACCGTCGCGCGCACGGGCAGGTAGTCGGCAAACGGCGCGCGGGCCACGACATCGGTGTTGATGTCGGCGGCGACGACATCCGTCGACCCGCTGGCGGGCAGGATGCGCGCCACCAGGACGGCCACCAACGCCAGGGCCATCACGACTGCAGTGGCTCGGCCGCGCCACCACGGCGTCGGCACGCGCTCCACGCGGCAGTCCATGTCCACGCCCGTCGCCACGCCGGCAGAACGGTTTGCGTGTGCGAGCCCTTCGGTCATCATGGAGACAGTGTGGTCGCGGACGGCCGCAAGGACGAAAGCGTGACGCGACAAGCACTTAACGATGACCACCCGCATGCCGGACGTTCGGCAACGGACATGGTGTCCGGAAGTGGACGGTCTCAGGGCCTGTCAATCCTGCTGGTGGATGACAACCCGGACGTGGCGGAGGCCATGGAGATTGCGCTTCGCATCGCCGGTCATCGACTGCAGACCGCGAGCGGGCCTGAGGAGGCGTACTCGCGCCTGGCGGCTGCGCGCTATGACGCCGTACTGCTCGACATGAACTTCGCTGCGGGACGCTCGGACGGTGAGGAAGGCCTGGCGTGTCTGTCGCGCATCGTCGCCGACGATCCCGCCGCGTGCGTCGTCGTCATCACCGCGCACAGCGGCATCCGCATCGCTGTGGCGTCGATGCAGGCCGGCGCGCGAGACTTCGTCATGAAACCGTGGCGCAACGCCGAGCTGGTCGCCAAGGTCGAAGGCGCCGTCGCCAGGGTGATGCTGCCCGTGGCGGCGCCAAGTGCCTCTCCCCACGAGCCGGTCCGGTTGCTTGGCGAGAGCGCGGCGATACAGCGGCTGCGCGACCTCATCCGCCGCGTCGGGCCGACCGGCGCGAGCGTCGCCGTCACCGGGCGGGCCGGCAGCGGGCGAACGCTGGCCGCGCAGGCGGTTCATGCCGCGTCGCCCGATGCGGCGTCGCCGCTGTTGCGGGTCGACCTGCGCGACGATGCTGCGTGGAATCGGTTGGACGAGGCGATCGGCACCGTGCTGCTGCGCTACCCGGATCGGCTCGATGCGGTCGCCCAGGCGCGACTGCTCGATCGCCTGCCGGCCACCGTGCGAAGCATCGCCATCGCCGACAGCATTGAGCCGCTGACGCCCGCGCTGCTGCGCCGCCTGGGCACCGTCGAGATCCCCGTGCCACCGCTGGCGGCGCGTGGCGACGATGCCGTGCTGCTCGCCCGCCATTTCGCGCGGGTTGCCGCCGAGAGGTTCGCGCGCCCCCCAGCCCGGTTGACCGAAGCGGCGGAGGCGGCGGTTCGGGCGGCCGCCTGGCCGGACGAGGTGCGCGGCTTGGCGCTGGCGGTGGAGCGCGCGGTGCTGCTCACGGAAGACGGCACGATCACCGCCGCAGCGCTCGCGCCGCCGGTGCCCGCGCCCGTCGCTGCCGCGCAGGCCGGCGGCTTCGACCTGGACGATGCCGAACGCGCGGTGATCGCCGCGGCGCTGCGCGAGCACCGTCACAACGTGACCCAGGCCGCCGCCGCCCTCGGCCTGAGCCGCGGCGCGCTGTACCGCCGGATGGCGCGCCATGGTTTCTAGGTCCGGAGTGCGCACCGTTGTCGCCTCCGTTGGACTCGTGGCCAGTGGCATCGCTGCGGCCACGGCGTGGCAGCTGGGCTACTGGGGGCTGTTCGCCGGTGCCATGTTGGTGGCCGTGTGGCTCACGGCACTCGAATGGTCGCGAACGCTGCGGCCCGCATGGACGCCTGACCCCGTTGCTGCGGCATCGCACCCGCTCGCGCCGCTCCTGCTGCTGGACGCCGCGCCGACGCCGATGCTGGCGGTCGAGGGCGGCAGCGCCCGTGCACTCAACCGCGCGGCTCGCCAGCTCTTCACGACCGACGACCGCCTCCGGCCCGTGCCGGCCGAACTCGCGGATTGCGGTGCCAGCCACCTGCGCCACGAAGCTCGAAGCTGGCGTATCGACCGCGTCATGCTGGGCGACGGCATGGTGGTCGCTCTCATCGACATCGAGCAGGAAGAACGTGCGGCCGACGCGCGAGCCAGCGCCGAACTGATCCAGGTTCTGGGACATGAGTTCTTCAACGGCCTCGCTCCCATTGCTTCCTTGGCCGAAAGCGGGCTGGCGGCGTTGCAGCAGCCGAACGCCGACCCGGCGCTGTTGCGGGACATCCTTGCCACGCTGGCCCGGCGCGCTGACGGCTTGCAGCGCTTTGCCGAGGCCTACCGCTCCCTGGCCCGCCTGCCCGACCCCGTGGCGCGCACGGTGGCGGTCGGTCCGATGCTGCGCGATCTGGCTCGGCTGTTCTCCGGGCGTTGGCCGGGCGTCGCGCTGACGGTTGAGGCGCCGGACGACCTGAAGTGGCTCCTGGACCAGGATCAGATCAGCCAGGCGCTATGGGCGTTGCTGCAGAACGCGGCCGAGGCGGTGGCGGGCCGTCAAGACGGGCAAGTGGCGCTAACGGCTCGCAGGACCGAAGCCGCTCTCGTCGTCGAGGTCGGTGACAACGGCCCTGGCATTCCGCCCGATGCCGCGCTGCGGATATTTCGACCGTTCCACACCACCAAGCCGAAGGGCACCGGCATCGGCCTGAGCCTCGCGCGGCAGATCACGCAAGCGCACGGGGGCTCCCTGACGCTCAGCGACAGCACCGCAACGTTGTTCCGTCTTTCGCTTCCCCAACGGCATGACTGATCCAGGCATGAAACCGCAAGCTGGTCTTGGAGACTCGGCAGAAACCCATGAGGGGCAGGGGCCAAAGAGCCGGTGCCATGGAAGTCGCCGCGACGCCGAGGCGGGCGCCCCGCTTTCGAGCCGCGCGATCCAAGTCGCCTGTAGCCAACCCCGGCTGGTGAAGTTCAGGTGCCGCAGAAGGTGCGAAAACGTGCGGTCACCTCAGTGGGCGCCGGCACCGCATAACGCGTCAGCAGCGCGGCCTCTTCCCAGGGGTTCAACAGCGCGGCCAGCAGCGCGTTGAAGGGCTGCAGGTCACCCTCGGTCGCGGCGGCCAGCGCTTCCTCGACGAGGTGGTTCCGCGGAATGACCGCAGGGCTGGCGCGACGCATGCATGCAACGCGCGCCGCGCCGTCGACGGCGCCATCGCGGACGCCACGCTCGCGCCAGCGGGACAACCAGGCGTCCAGCGCCGCACGGTCGGCGAACAGGTCGCGCAGCGGCTCCGGTCGGCCTTCGGCCGCGGCGGCCAGATGGCGCCAGGCCAGCGTGAAGTCGACCGCTTGCGTGTGCAGCAGCGTCAGCCAGTCGTTCACCAGCGCGGCATCGGCCTGGTCGTTGGCTGGCGTGGCGGCGAGCAACCCCAGTTTTTGCCGCTGGCCCGCGAGCAGTTCGCCGGCCAGCATCGCGGGAAAGGCGTCGATGACGGCTGTCGCTTCCACCACGGCGGCCTCGATGGCCGACTCGTCGTCGGCGCCCGCCATCAGCGGCAGCAAGGTTTCCGCGAAGCGCGCCAGGTTCCAGCGGGCGATGCCGGGCTGGTTGCGATAGGCGTAGCGGCCGGCGTGGTCGATGCTGCTGAACACGGCTTGCGGGTCGTAGGCCTCCATGAAGGCGCAGGGGCCGTAATCGATGGTTTCGCCGGACAGCGCCATGTTGTCGGTGTTCATCACGCCGTGGATGAAGCCCACGTTCAGCCATTGCGCCACGAGCTTCGCCTGGCGCGCTGCGACGGCGCGCAGCAAGCCAAGGTAGCGGTCGGGCGCACCGACGAGCGCGGGGTCGTGGCGGGCGATGGTGTAGTCGGCCAGGCGGCGCAGGGTGTCCAGGTCACCGCGCGACGCGAAGAACTGGAAGGTGCCCACGCGCAGATGGCTGGCGGCCACGCGGGTCAGCACGGCGCCGGGCAATGCCGTCTCGCGGAACACCGGCTCGCCGGTCGCCACCACGGCAAGGGCGCGTGTGGTGGGAATGCCGAGCGCGTGCATGGCCTCGCCGATCAACACCTCGCGCAGCATCGGGCCGACGGCGGCCTTGCCGTCGCCGCCGCGCGAGAAAGGCGTGCGGCCCGAGCCCTTGAAGGCGATGTCGCGGCGCCGTCCCGATCTATCCACCACTTCGCCGAGCAGCAGCGCGCGGCCGTCGCCCAGCTGCGGCGAGAAGCCGCCGAACTGATGGCCTGCATAGGCTTGCGCGATGGGCTCCGCATCGTCCGGCAGCAGATTGCCGGAGAAGAGGGCCGCAGCGTCGGGGCCGCTCAACACGTCGGCCGGCAGGCCCAGCTCTTCGGCCAGCTCGGCGTTGGCGAACAGCAGGCGCGGCTCGGGAACCACGGCAGGCCTCCAGGCCACGGCGGCGCCGGGAAGTTCGCGGGCGTAGGTATTGGCGAAGCCGAAGTGACGCATCTGGATCCTGTTCTATCGTCCGCCAGTGTGCCGGCAAACGCTGGGCCTTGCGCGGCGCCTGCTCGCCCACGGGTGGCGGCACTCCGGCCTGGTTCCAGAACAGCGTGGCCGAGTCGGTCGACTGTTCGACCTCGCAGTCACCCTGTGGCTTCCGCCGATTTGAAGCAACAAGGATTGCCATCAGCCGTCACGGTTGCGGCAGTTCTCCGGCCGTCGCCGGGCTTCCTTTTTGCCCGCTGCTGTCATTGCGCGTCGCGCGAATCGGAAGGACCGACATGACCCACCAAGCCCCAGCCGCCGACCCCCAGGCCGCCCCCGGCGACGAGGCGCCCGCGGGCACGCCGGGCACCGGTGAAAAGCCCTGTCCCGCCTGCGGCGGCAGCGGCCGCGATGAGGCGGGCGGCGTTTGCCCCTGCTGTCAGGGCAGCGGCAAGGTCACCGCCGGCATCGGTGGCGGCTGATCGCCGGCGTGGCATCCGGATTGCCGGGCCGCCCATGCATGAAGAAGACCATTACATGCCGCATGGCTGGCGGCGCTGGCTGTTCGCCATCAATCACAAGGACATCGGCACGCTCTACCTGATGTCATCATGATTTTCGGCGCCATCATGCCGGCCAGCCTGGACTTCGCCATCTTCTCGCTGCATCTGCCGGGCGCCCGCTGCCGGCCGGCGCTTGCGGCATGGTCGCCGCCGATGCTCGGCTGGCTCGCCGTCGCTGCTTTTTGGGCCGAGCTGGGCTGTTGGTGGACCACGCTCTTCGCCGTGGCCAACATGGCCGCGCTGGTCACCGCGCTGCGGCTCTACGCGCGCCGCTCGCTGGACGGCGACACGCTGGCCCTGGGCGATGACGGCATGCTGGTCGCGCCGTCGCAGCGCGACCTCGTCGCGCAGGAATTGCGCGGCGCACTGCGCCTCGCTCAGCGGGCCTAGGGACGCGGCAGGTCATGACGCCCGAAACCCGTTCTCGCGAATCGCCGCTGGCGGTCTACGGTGCCATCGCCGCCAATGTGGCCGTCGCTGCGACCAAGTTCGGCGTCGCGGCCGTCACCGGCAGTTCGGCCATGCTGTCCGAGGCCATCCATTCGGCGGTCGACACCGGCAACGGCCTGCTGCTCCTCTGGGGCGTGCACAGCAGCCGCCGGCCGGCCAGCGCGATGCACCCCTTCGGGCATGGACGCGAGCTCTACTTCTGGAGCCTCATCGTCGCGGTGCTGATCTTCGGTCTGGGCGGCGGCATGTCCTTCTACGAGGGCGTGCGCCATCTGCGCCATCCGCAGCCGCTGGGCGACCCTTTCTGGAACTACGTGGTGCTCGGCGCGGCCATGGTCTTCGAGGGCGCCAGCTTCGCCGTGGCCTGGCGCGAGTTCCGCAAGCAGGCGCGAAAGCAGGCCCGCAATCGCCCGCTGTGGAAGGCGCTGCGCATGAGCAAGGACCCGACCACCTACACCGTGGTGGCCGAGGACGGCGCGGCCCTGGTCGGCCTCGTCATCGCGGCCATCGGCATCGCGCTTGCGCACGTGCTGGGCCGGCCGGAGATCGACGGCATCGCCTCCCTGCTGATCGGCCTGCTGCTGGCCGGAGTGGCCGTGCTGCTGGTGCGCGAGGCGCGCGGGCTGCTGGTGGGGGAGGGCGTGCAACCCGCCACGGCGGCTGAGATCCACGCCATCGCCCGCCAGCACGCCGAGGTACTGGCCACCGGGCCGGTGCGCAGCATGTACCTCGGCCCGGCCGAGGCGCTGATGACGCTGGACCTGCAATTCCGCCCCGACGTGCCGGCCCGGCGCGCGGCCGAGGTCTGCGAAGCAGTGCGGGACGCCGTGCGGGCGCGCTATCCGATGCTGACGGAAGTGCACCTCGGGTTGATGACGACAGGCGGCGACGCGGCCACGGGCACTTCGATTGCCGGCGACCCGCTCCACTCCGGACCGCGCCATGCCCGACCTCAAGCGACGCATCTTTCTTACCGTCAGCAGCGGCGCGGCACTCGCGCCCGTGCTGCCCACGGCCGCCGCCGCGGCAGTACCCCCGGCAGCGCCGGCGGCTCCTGAGCCCTACCGCTTCTTCAACCGCGAGGAGGCCGCCTTCATGGAGGCGGCCGTGCAGCGGCTGATCCCGCCGGACGAGATCGGCCCGAGCGCGATGGAGGCGGGCGTCGTCACCTTCATCGACCGCCAGCTCGCCGGCGCCTGGGGCGCGGGCGAGCGCCTCTACCGCGCCGGCCCCTGGGCGGCCGGCCTGCCGACCCAGGGCTACCAGCTGCCGTTCACGCCGGCCCAGCTGTTTCGCACCGCGCTGCGCGGCGCCCAGGCCGAGTTGTCGCGCCGCGGCCAGCCGGCCTTCGGGCAGCTGGCCGGGCCGGCCCAGGATGCCTACCTGAGCGCCCTGCAGGCCGGCGGCATCGACCTCGATGGCGTGCCGTCCAAGGTCTTCTTCGAGTCGCTGCTGGCCATGACCATCGAAGGCTATTTCGGCGACCCGGTCTACGGCGGCAACCGCGGCATGGCGGCCTGGCAGATGATCGGTTTCCCCGGCGCGCACGGCGCCTATTTCGACTGGGTGGACCGTCACGGCGTGGCCTTCACCGGGCCGCCGCGCAGCCTCGCCGAGGCGGGCGGCCATCCCCACGGCATGCACGGTGCAGAGCCGGCGCAGACGCAGAGGCGCTGACCATGGCCACCAACGTGACGCCGAACGCCAAGCGGCTGCCCGAGGCCGAGGTCGTCATCCTCGGCATGGGCCTGGTCGGGTCCATCCTGGCCCGTGAACTGACGCGCGCCGGCATGAACGTGCTGGCGCTGGAGCGCGGCGAGCCGCGCGCGACGGTGCCGGACTTCCAGGGCCCGGCCATGCACGACGAACTAAATTACGCCGTGCGCAAGGCCATGATGCAGGACACCGCGCGGGAGACGCTGACCTTCCGCAACCAGGCCAGCCAGACGGCGCTGCCGATGCGGCGCTGGGAGAGCTTCCTGCCCGGCACCGGCGTGGGCGGCTCGGCGGTGCACTGGAACGGCCAGACCTACCGCTTCCAGGACAGTGACCTGCGCATGCGCACGCTGACGGAACAGCGTTACGGCAAAAAGTTCCTGTCCGACGACTTGCTGGTACAGGACTGGGGCGTCAGCGCCGCCGACCTGGAGCCGCACTACGACCGCTTCGAATACCTGATGGGCACCAGCGGCAAGGCCGGCAACCTGCAGGGCAAAAAGGTGGCGGGCGGCAACCCCTTCGAGGACCCGCGTTCGCGCGACTACCCGACGCCGCCGCAGAAGGAGCCCTACGGCAGCGCCATCTTCCGCAAGGCCGCCGAGGGCCTGGGCTACCACCCCTTCCCGCAGCCCTCCTGCAACCTCAGCCAGGCCTACACCAACCCGGAAGGCCTGCAGATGCAGCCCTGCATGTTCTGCGGCTTCTGCGAGCGCTTTGGCTGCGAGCACTACGCCAAGAGCTCGCCGCAGACGGCCCTGCTGCCGGCGCTCTACAAGGAGCCGCGCTTCAAGCTGCGCACCCAGTGCCAGGTGCAGCGCATCCTGCTCGATGACACCGGCAAGCGCGCCACTGGTGTCGTCTATGCCGACGCCGCGGGCCGGCTGTTCGAGCAGCCCGCGCGCCTGGTCATCGTCGGCATGTTCGCGCTGAACAATGTGCGCATGTTGCTGCTCTCCGGCATCGGCAAGCCCTACGACCCGGCCACCGGCCAGGGCGTGGTCGGTCGCGGTTATGCCTACCAGACAACCAGCGCCGTGCAGGTCTTCTTCGACCGCAGCATCAACATCAACCCTTTCATGCGTTCGGGCGCCAGCGGCACCGTCATGGCCGATTTCGTCGGCGACAACTTCGATCACGGGCCGTTGGGCTTTGTCGGCGGCGCCTACATCGGCGAGGTGATGTCGCACGGTCGCCCCATCGAGTTCCATCCCACGCCACCCGGCACGCCGGCCTGGGGCTCGGGCTGGAAGCGGGCCGTGGCCGAGCACTACAACCACACTTCGGTGCTGAACATCCATGGCAGCTCGGTGTCCATGCGCCAGAACTACCTCGACCTGGACCCGACCTACAAGGACGCCTGGGGCCTGCCGCTGCTGCGCCTGACCTTCGACTTCCCCGCCAACGACCTGAAGATGTCGGCCTGGCTGACCGACAAGGCCGTATCCATAGGCCGCGCCATGGGCGGCAAGCAGGTAGTGGGCCTGCCGCGCAAGGGGCCGTACTCGTCGACCCAGTATCAGACCACGCACAACACCGGCGGCACCGTCATGGGCGCCGACCCGGCCACCAGCGCCGTCAACCGCTTCTGCCAGAGCTGGGACGTGCCCAACGTCTTCGTCATCGGTGCGTCCAACTTCCCGCAGAACGCGTCATACAACCCCACCGACACGGTCGGGGCCCTGGCCTACTGGACCGCCCAGGCCATCACGCAGCGCTGGGCCAAGCAACCGGGAGCTCTGGCATGAAGGCCGCCCTTTGCGTCGCCCTGCTGGCCACGACCCTCATGGCCGGTTGCAACCGGCGTGAGCCGTCCGCCGCGGCGCCTGCCGCCGAGGCAGCGTCGAGTGCATCGGCCGCATCGGCCGCATCGGCCGTTGTCGCCGTACCCGTGCCGCCCGCCAGCGAAGCCCAGGCCAGTCCCGCCGACCTGGAGGCCGGCGCCCAGCTCGCCGTCCAGGGCTCGGGCGCCGCGGCGGCCTGCAGCAGTTGCCACGGCGCTCGCGGCGAAGGCCAGCCGGCGGCGCGCTTCCCGCGCCTGGCGGGCCTGGGCGCGACCTATCTGCGCGAGCAGCTGGACGGCTATGCCAACGGCACACGCCAGCACCCGGTCATGGAGCCCATTGCCAAGGCCTTGCAGGCCGACCAGCGCCGCATCGTCGCCGCCTACTTCGCCTCGCTCGATCCAACGGCAACCAACGCGCAGTCCAACCAGCCGACGCGGGCGCCGCCCGCCGACGGCGTGGCTGCGCGCCTGGCCTGGCAGGGCGACGAGCCACGACAGCTGGTGGCCTGCGCCAACTGCCATGGCCGAGATGGCGGCGGCCTGGGCGACCGCATCCCGCCGCTGGCCGGCCAGCCGGTCGGCTATCTGGAAGACGCGCTGGCCGCCTGGCGTGAAGGCCGTCGCAACAACGACGCGAGCGGGCAGATGCCGCGCATCGCAAAGGCGCTGGGCCCGGCCGATGCTCACGCGGTGGCCGCCTGGTACGCAGCCCTGCCCATGCCGGCGCCGGCCGGCCGCACGCCGGCCACGTTCGCATCGACGCTGCCCCCTGTCACCTCCGGGCCGGTCGCCGCGGCTGCCAGCGGCGCCGCTCAGGGAGTGGGCAGCGAACAGGGCGCGCCGCTGACCGGCGGCGGTGTGGGCCCAGGTGGTGCCGGCGCCACGCAGCAACCTGCTGGCGGCTCCTCCCAACCGCCCACCACGCCTGCGTCGCGCTAGCCGCAACCTGCTTGCTAGTCCTGATTGCAAGAGCAGGTCGATGGCCGGCCGCCTATGGCCATTGCCTCTGCCCGCTCAGGTCCTGGCTGACACGAAAGGCGCAGTGAAGCGGGCGGCCGGGGATTCGCGAGCATTCGGATCGAATCAAGCCCATCTCGTGCAGGACCTCGCAAAGACGCACTGCCGCTTGCAGGCTGGTGGTTTCGATGATCCGGTAGACCGTCCCGTCGCCGTCCTTGATGCCGAAGCGAATGGGCGGCGAGCCGGGGCACTCCACGGCGGTGATCGTCGAGAGGCGATCGCACAGCGCACGGTCGAAAGCCGCTGCATGCTGTTCGGCAACGAGTTCGGTGTGCATTTGAAGTCGAGTCGTGGAAGTGGATGCGCGCAGGCCTGGCATTGCTCCAGGTGCGTCGCCGCTCAATCTGTCGTCTGCTTGCCTTCAACGCCTGTTCAGAGCCTTGGCAGTCTGGGCGTCCGCTGCGTTGGCGTTGCCGCGCCCGTGTACGCGGCCCGACTCACCGGCTCGGTACAGCGTGCCCTCGCGGCTGCGCGGCATCTCGTTGCGCTGCTGGCGGCCGATCTGCATCTTGGCCATCATTTCGCCGAGCGGCGGCACGAGCTTGGCCAGCGTCGTATTGAGCTTGGCCATCGCGCCGACGCGCACGGCCTTGGTCGGTGATCTCGCCGCGTCGAGGACGGCTTCGGCGACCTGCTCCGGCTCGATCATCGGCATCGGCAGCTTGGGCTCCTGGTCGAGGTAGTTGCCGGCATGCTCGGGGTAGGGCGTGTCAACCGCCGTGGGCTGGATGAGCGTCACCGACACGGGGGCCGCGTCTGCCTCCAGCTCCAGACGCAGCCCATCGGTGAAGGCTTTCACGGCATGCTTGGTCGCCGAATACATCACCTGTAGCGGAATGGTCGCCTCGGACGCCTCGCTGCCGACGTTGATGAGGGCGCCGCCATGGATACGCAGATGCGGCAGGGCGACGCGCGATCCATGCACCACGCCCCAATAGTTAGTGTCGAACATGCGCCGCGCGTCCTCCAGGCTGATCTCGTCGGCCCGGCCATAGACGGAAACGCCGGCGTTGTTGATCCAGGTATCGATGCGACCGAACGCGGCCAGTGCGGCGGTGGCGATGCGCTCGACCTGCAGCGGGTCGCCCACGTCCGCCTCCACCGCGATGACCTGCCGTCCTTGCTCGCCGAGTTGCCGGGCGATCTGGTCGAGCGTCTGCTTGCTGCGTGCGGCCAGCACAAGGCGTGCACCCTGTTCGGCGGCCCCCATGGCCGTGGCCAGGCCGATGCCGCTGGAAGCGCCAGTGATGACGATCACTTGGTCGGAAAGCGCCTTGAGTTCGATATCCACGGGGATCTCCGGCTGTGTGTAGGGCTGCCGTCGGCGGCAAGACTTGTTCCCAGCAGGGCTTCGCGCCTCACCGGCTCCATGCGGCAGATTCGAAGGTGAGGTGCTCGCTGACGTGCGGACGGTGGACGGCTCGAACGCCTGCAGGTCGTTTTACCGGAACGCCCATTGCCGGATCGAACGGCGGACGGCGCCGGGCCGACCGCCTGATGCAACCCACGACAAGGAGCCCTCATGAACGAACAGATCAACCTCGGCGCGCAGGCCAACAGCCGAGACCTCGCCACCAGTGCGGCCCAGTTGGCCCAGGCCGTTGCTACCAGCATGGCGGAAGTGGCCGGCAATATCGGCGGCGCGGTCGCGGGCGCGATTGCCGCGCCGCTGACCGCCGCTTCCCATGCCGCAGCCATCGCTCACGAAGCGGGTGAGGACGGCAAGGATGGTGATGCGGCCTCGCCGCCTCACGACGATGAGATGCAAGACGCGATAGCACGCCTGGAGACGGGCGACGGTCAAGGCAATGACGGCCACGCCGACCGGGCGGGCGGCCATGGCGGCTGACCCTCAACGGGAGAGAGTTTCATGTTCCGCACGCTGCTATTCACCGCCGGCCTCGTCACGCTGGGGGTCTGGTTCAAGAAATCATCGCGCTCACGCGGGGCATTGCCCATGGTCGATAGACCGGTCAGCGACGCCGGCGGCGAACCGACGCGGCCCGATGACGTCCAGCGGCGGCGGCCCGCGGCGCTTGAAGCCGGCATGCCGGCCGACCGTTCCAGCGATGCCGACCATGTGCGGCCCGGTTTTGCGGACTACGCCCGAGGCGCCTGACCGCGACTCGATCGACGGCGGGCGAACTCAGTTGCGGCAAGCTTTTCTTGTTCAGCCGCTTTGAAGTCCAAGCCGATCGGCTGCCGATCCGCCACTCGTTTCACGCCCCTTTGCGCCGCTGCAGCAGGCCCTCGTCCAGCAACTGCCGAAGCAGTGGCGCGCTGACCTCGCGGTCCTTGTCCGCGCCATCGGTTTCGGTCCAGCTGAGCACCGTCTTGTCCCTGCTTTGCAGGATCCAGCACGGTCCGACGGGGACACGCCTGCCGTCGAGTACGAGCGTGCCGAAGAGGTCGCAGGCAAGGCCGCCAAGGCGGCGTCGCCGGACGGAGTCCGGACTTGCATTCGCCCCGCTCGCCTGTGGGCTCTGGCAACTGGCGGGCGTCCCGCATGCACAGCGTGTGGCGTTCCGTTCCATGGTTCAACCGTCTCGTCGTGGCAGCGGCGGCAACGTGGCAAGCCACGCTCCCTGCGACGTGACGAGAAGCCGGTCTTGCGCGTGCGCAATGCAGGATCACCTCGACGCTTCGATGGCCGTGACAGTGAGCGCCCCACCGACGTTGTCGGCGGCGAACTTCACCTTGTCACCCACTTTCAATCCTTCCAGCCACTGCCGGTTCGCAACCTTGAAGACCATGGTCATGCCCGGCATGTCGAGGTTTTCGATGCGTCCATGCTTGAGGGTGAGCTTGGCCTGCTCCTTGTCGATCTTGCGCACCTCGCCATCCGTCATGACGGCGGTAGCGGAAGCTGCCGGCGCGTGATGCGTGGCGTGGTCGGTGGGGGACTGGGCTTGGGCGGCCATCGCAACGGCGAAGGCCGCGACGGCGAGAACGTGAATCGGGGTCATGGAGATTCCTGGAGTGGTTGAGACGCGCGGCGCCCGTCCTTGAGCGCTTCGAGCGGCGCCTACTTGACGACGACCTTGCCCACCATGCCGGCCTCGAAGTGGCCCGGCTGCAGGCAGGCAAACTGAAATTCGCCAGGCCTGGTGAATTGCCAGACGATTTCTCCCGTCTTGCTGGGCTTGACGTGGGCCATGTTGGCGTCGGCGTGCTCCATGTTCGGGAACTTCTTCATCAGCGCAGCGTGCTCGGCCAGCGCCTCCCGGGTACCGAGCACCATCTCATGAAGCACTTGGCCGCTGTTGTGCACGACGAAGCGAACCGTCTCGCCTTTCTTCACCGTGACGTCGGACGGCGTGAACCGCATGCCGTCGGCCATGTCGACCTTGACGGTGCGCGACACCTTCTTTGGATTGCCCTCCTGACCGAATGCGGTGGCTTCGACGTGTTTGGCGTCATAGACGCGCGGCTTGGCGTGCTCCTCGTCGCCATGGGCGAACGCGCCGGTCGATGCGAGGGTCAGCGCAGCGAGAGCAACGATTCTGAATGTCTGCATGGGATTCCTTCAGTGGCCAGCATGGCCGGTGGGTTTGCGAACTCGGAGCGTGTCGTTGTCCGGCTTGGGCGCCACGGCATGCGGCGCTTCGGGCATGTCGGCCGTGTACTCGCTGGCCAGCGTGCCAACCGGGTGCTTGTAGGGGCCAGGGTCCCGGTGGTCGCCGCGCGCGACGTCGTCCCGCACCTTGACGACACTGAACATGCCGCCCATGCCCACCGGGCCGAAGGGACCGGTGCCGGTCATCATCGGCAGCGTGTTGTCGGGGATGGGCATCTCCATCTCGGCCATGTCGTGCATGCCGCGTTCGCCCATGACCATGTAGTCGGGAACGAGGCTGGCGATCTTCTTGGCCACGTCGCGATGGTCGACACCGATCATGGTCGGGACGCCATGCCCCATGGCGTTCATGGTGTGGTGGCTCTTGTGACAGTGGATGGCCCAGTCGCCCGCGGCAGCATCGAACTCGAAGGCGCGCATCTGGCCCACCGCCACGTCGGTCGTCACCTCGGGCCAGCGCGCGCTTTTCGGCACCCAGCCGCCATCGGTGCCGGTCACCTCGAAATGCGGTCCATGCATGTGGATGGGGTGGTTGGTCATCGTCAGGTTGCCGACCCGGATTCGCACGCGCTCCCCGGTGCGCGCGACGAACGGGTCGATGCCCGGGAAGGCGCGGCTGTTCCATGTCCACAGATTGAAGTCCAGCATGGTGTTCACCCGCGGCGTTGCGCTGCCGGGATCGATGTCGTAGGCATTCAGGATGAAGCCGAAGTCGCGGTCGACCCTGTACTGGCGCTGATCCTTGGGATGGATGATGAACAGGCCCATCATCCCCATGGCCATCTGCACCATCTCGTCGGCATGCGGGTGGTACATGTGGGTGCCCGGCCGCTGCAGCACGAACTCGTACATGAAGGTCTTCCCCACGCCGATCGGTGGCTGGGTCAGGCCGGTCACGCCGTCCATGCCGGACGGCAGCAGCACACCATGCCAATGCACGCTGGTGACCTCCGGCAGCTTGTTGGTCACGAAGATGCGGATGCGGTCGCCCTCGACGGCCTCGATCGTTGGGCCGGGGCTGGAGCCGTTGTAGCCCCACAGGTTGGCCTTCATGCCGGGCGCGATCTCGCGCACGACGGGCTCGGCGACAAGATGGAACTCTTTGACGCCATCCTTCATGCGCCAAGGCAGCGACCAGCCGTTGAGCGTGACGATCGGCTGGAAGGGCCGGCCATTAGGAGGTGCTGGTGGCGGCAGGGTGGCGGCCGAGGTCTGGATGACGGTCTCGGGCAACAGGGCGGCGCCGGCCCTGCTGACGGCTGCGGCGCCGAGGAAGGTCGCGCCGGCAGCCCGGAAGAATGTTCTGCGGTTGGTCATGTCTTGTTTCCTCAGTGCCCCGCGCCAGCGGTTGCGGCCGGCGCCACGGCAGGCCCGACGCCGTCGCCACCACTGGGTGAGCGGCCTGTCATGGCCGACTGGAGATTGGTTTCGGCGAGCCAGTAGTCGCGCAGCGCTTCCACGGCGCCGGTCACGCTGGAGATCTGGTCCCGGGAGTCGGCCAGCAGCTCGAAGACGCTGGCCAGCATGCCGTTGTAGCGAAGCAGGTTCTCGTCAGAGATGCGCTTTCTCAGGGGGACCACTTCGTCGCGGAAATGCCGGGCGACGTCGTAGGCCGTGCGATACGCCGAATAGGATTCGCGCACCTCGGATTGCGCCCTGGCGGCGACGGCGGCGGTGCGGTGGACCGCCTGCATGTAGGTCGCCTCGGCGCGCGCGACGCGGGCAGATCCGAAGTCGAACAGAGGCAGTTCCAGTTCGATCTCATAGCCGTTGCTGCGTGGTTCTCCTGTGGCGCTCTTGTTCTGGTA
>JAEKLF010000282.1 GCA_019509985.1 Burkholderiales bacterium
TCCATGCGCCACAGGCCCCAGCCCGTCAGGCCCATGGCCAGCGCGAAGCCGGCCCAGACGACCAGGCGCCACATCGGCGTGTCGACCTTGCGGTCCTGGTTGTCGCGGATGAACTTGGCCAGCGCGAACGCGGTGGACAGGCAGAACACATAGCCCATGACCATGAAGGCGCGGTCCAGGTCCTGGCCCGGCAGCCAGGCCAGGCCCGAGCCGCACAGCACGACGCTGATGATGAAGGAGACCCAGACCTGGAAGCGCCAGGCGCTCGTGTCGCGGCGGACGGCAGGGGTGTGGCGCATGGTGTCGTCGTGTGAGTGAATGTTGCGATGGCCGCGATCTTGCGTGAAGCCGATGATGTCGGCCTCGGGAATAGTTCCGAGGCGCGTGGCAAGCGCCGCGCAGTAGCGCCTCATGACACCGCCGGGCGCTCGAAGTGGGCGCGCGTCGCGAACACGGCCGGCGACAGCCGGGCGCCACGCCAGCGGGCGACACGTTTGAGCGCCAGGTCGAACAGCAGCGGGTTGTGCTCGCGCAGCCGGTCCAGCGCCGGCACATCCGCCGCGTCCAGCAGGCCGGCGCTGACGAGGACCGGCAAGCGCACGGCCGCCGGGATGCCGGGCAGCGGGTAGTCGGAGCCGTGTAGCAGGCGCGCATGCCAGTCGGCCCGCGTCATCAGTGTGCGGGCCACCTCGGGCTCGCGGTTGGTCTGCATGACGACGGACACGTCGCCCAGCAGCCGCTCGCCCCAGTCCTCGTCCATCAGGCGCTCGAACAGCGAGAAGGCGGGCACCGGCCGCGGGCGTTTCCGGTCCAGATCCAACGCCGTGCCGAGCGACGCGCAATGCGCGATGACGATGCGAACGCCATGCTCGAGCGCCGCCCGCGCGAGCAGCGGGTTGCCGAGCTCGTCGCGCCCCGCACCCGGCACGGCGCGCTCCTCACCGCAGTGCACGATGACGGGCAGGCGAGCCGCGGCCAGGCGCTCATAGAAGGGCCGCAGCCGCGGGTCGCGCAGGTCGATGTTCATGCTGGACGGCAGCCACTTCAGTGCGACGGCGCCCCGCGCAATGGCCGCGTCCAGCCGGGCCAGCGCGTCGGGCCGGTAGGGGTGGATGGACGCGACCCAGGCGAAGCGCTGCGCCTGTTCGGCGGCGATGCGGGCCGCATAGTCGTTGGGGACGTGGAAGGTCGTATGAGCCGCGTCGGGGCGGCCGCTTTCGTCGCAGGCATGGTCGAAGGCGAACAGCATCCAGCGCGCGCCGGCGGGGAAGTCCTCCGCCAGCGCGTGCAGCCGCTCGACGTAGGCGCGGTCGACGCTGGGTGCACCGGCCGGCACGCAGGCGGCGTTGAGGATGAAGCGCTTGCGCAGCATCTCGACCGGGTGCCACCACTGGCTCAGCTGGGCGTTGATCGTGCAGCCCGAGCCCGAGTCGCCGGTGCCGAGCAGATGGGTGTGGACGTCCCAGAGCTGCTGCGGGTCCAGGCCGTCGAAGGTGCGTTCGACCAGCGGGCGCAGTGCGTCGGGGATGGCGCTGCGGCAGGGGTTGAGCAGACCGGCGCGGGCCGGGCCGGCCAGCGAAGTGAAGAGGCCGGCGGCCGCGCCGCAGCACAGCAGGTGGCGTCGAGTGAGCATGTCGTTGGGGCTCGAGTGGCGAGGGCCGCGAGCATCCTTGTGCAGCGCCTTCGCGCGGCCGTTTTTGTGGCGGCGGCGCGGTGGCTGCGCCTACGGGTGTCGCCATGCGCTACCGTCTCGCCCATGTCGAGCACGCAATCCCTCGTGGCCTTGATGAAGGCCGAGTTGAAGAGCCAGGGCCTGAGCTATGCCGAGCTGGCCGAGGCGCTGGACCTGTCGGAGTCCAGCGTGAAGCGCATGCTGGCGCCGGGCGGCGAGATGCCGCTGTCGCGTGTGGACGAGGTCTGCCGCGTGCTGAAGCTGGACTTCGCCGAACTGGCCGCGCGCCTGGCGGCGCAGGCGCCGGAGCTGCGCGTGCTGAGCCTGGAGCAGGAGAAGGCCGTCGTGGCCTCGCCGGTGCTGCTGCTGATCGCGATCTGCTGCCTGAGCCACTGGGCGCTGGAGGACGTGCTGTCGCGCTACCGCATTGCCGAGGCCGAGGCCGTCGCGGCGCTTGCGCAGCTGGACCGCCTGGGTGTCATCGAGCTGCGGCCTCACAACCGCTACAAGCTCAAGGTCGCCAAGACCTTGCGCTGGCGGCCGCAGGGCCCGGTCATGACCTTCTTCCGCGAACGCGTGATGGCGGACTTCTTCGCCGGCGGCTTCGACGGCGAGGGCGAGCTGCTGACGCTGGTGCACGGCGAGTTCGGTGCCGGCCATGCGCGCGAGCTGGCGGAGCGGCTGCAACGCGCCGCCGACGACTTCGCGCGCCAGCACCTGCTGGACCAGAAGCTGCCGTCCGCCGAGAAGCGGCCCTACAGCGTCGTCATCGGGCTGAGGTCGTGGGTGTTCGAAGCCTTCAGAGACTTGGAGCGACCCGGTCTTGGACTCACCAAAACTCCCAACGGCCGGTCCAGATGACCCACACGCCCAGCAGGCCGTTGGTCACGGCGTGGGCGATGACCGCGGTCCACAGCTTGCCGCTGCTGCGGTACAGCCACGCATAGGCCAGGCCGGCGATGACGGCGGCCAGCCACAGCGTGTGGGCCAGCGTGAAGACGAAGGTGGACAGGACGACGGCCTTGAGGCCGACGGTCTGGGGGTCGACACGCTCGAAGCCCGGGTGCTGCACCCAGCGCATCAGGAAGGAGCGCCAGAACAGCTCCTCCATGACGGGCACGACCAGGGCCGCGCCGGCCAGGCGCAGCGCGATCAGCGCCCAGATGGGCTGGCCCGCGGCATCCAGCGGCACGAAGCTGGCCGTGGCCGAACCGAGCTGCATCCACGGCGCGTCCAGCCGAACCCACACAGCGAAGACGACGATGCCGACGACGACGGCCCAGCCGGTCTCGCGCGCGTCGGGCAGGTTCTGGCGCGCGAGCTCGCCGTAGCCGCGCCAGTAATACGCCAGCAGGCCGGCGACGATGAGCGTCTGGCCGCCGTAGATCCAGCGCGCATCCAGGCCGAGCTCGGGCGGCAGGTAGCCCCGCAGTGCGAGCAGGGCCATGAAGGCCAGGAAGGGAATGCAGCGAGCGAGGGCGGCGGGACTGAGCGCGGGGGGATCGGCAGGCATGTGGCCGCCAGCTTAGCCGGAGGTGATGACGCCTCGCAGCGCGACTCACCCCTAAGGCTCAGGGGGACGGGCCTCCGCGACCCAGTGCCGTGGCGTGCAGTGCCCCTAGGCTTGCAGCAAGCCGTCCTTGAACGCGACGAAGACGCCGTTGGTCCAGCCGAAGCCGTCCTGCGTCTCGTATTCGCCGCCGCCGCCGGGGCGGTCCTCGGCGACGTCGTACTTCTCCAGCAGCCGGCCGGTGGCTAGGAAGACGCGGTGCACGCTGGCGCACCAGCGCTCGGCGATGTCGCGCGCCAGTGCGGCGTGGCCGTAGCGGGCCAGGCCTAGCGCCGCCATCCACTGCAGCGGTGCCCAGCCGTTGGGGGCATCCCATTGCTGGCCGGTGACCAGCGTCGTCGACAGCAGGCCGTTGGCGCCGAGCAGGTGCCGCTGTACCTGGGCGGCCATCGCGTCGGCCTGCGCCTGCGTGGCCATGCCCAGGTAGAGCGGCATCAATGCCGCGGCCGTCAGCGGGCGCGGGTCGTGGGCGTCGGCCCAGTTCACGTCGGCGAAGTGGCCGGCGTCCGCCCGCCAGAAGCGCGTCTGCAGCAGCTGGCGGCGCGCGGCGGCGCGGGCCTCGAAAGCCTGGGCCGTAGCCGTGTCGCCACTGCGCGCGGCGCCGAGGGCGATGGCGCCCTCCAGGCCGGCGAGCAGGGCGTTCAAGTCCACCGGCGCGATGGCCGAGGTCTCGATGGTGGCGATGTCGGCGGGGTCGGCGCACCAGCGGCCGGAGAAGTCCCAGCCGCTCTCGGCGCCGGCGCGCAGGTCGCGCCAGACCTGCTCGCGCGGGCGGCCGCTGGCCTGCTCGGCCTTTTCCGCGGTTTCGACGTCCTCGCGCCAGCTCTCCTCGCGCGGCGTGCAGCGGTCGTCCCAATAGCGGTTCAGCAGCGCGCCGTCGGCCATGCGCAGCACGCGGCGGTGGGCCTGGCCGGGGGCGAGCGCAGCCTCGCCGTCCATCCAGAAGGCATGCTCGGTCTTCAGCGCGCCGAGGTGGGCCGCGAAACCGGCCGCGGGGTCGTCGGCATGCAGCAGCTCGACCATCTTGAAGAACAGCGGCGGCTGCGAGCGGCTCAGCATGTAGCTGCGCGTCGCGTTGGGGATGAAGCCGTAGGTGGCCAGCAGGTAGGCGAAGTTGGCGAGCAGCTGCTCGGCCAGGTCGCGCCGGCCGTCGGTGACCAGGCCGCGCATCGTGAAGTAGCTGTCCCAGTAGTACAGCTCGCGAAAGCGCCCACCGGGCACGACGTAGGGCTGGGGCAGCGCCAGCAGGCTCTCGCCGTCCTGCGCCTGCTTGTGCTCACGCACCAGCAACGGCCACAGCGCGCGGATGTGCTCGCGGATTGGCTCAAGATTCTCCAGGCGTGGGCCAATGGCGGCGTCACGCCCGGGCAGCACGAAGTGGGCGTGCACGAAGTCCGCCAGCGAGAAGCCAGGCCCGCGGCGCTCGACCTCGAAGCGCGCGCGAATCAGTGCCGGGGCGCTCTTGGGCCGCGCGTCGACGAAGCTCTTGCCGTCGCCGAAGACGCGTGCCATCTGCACTTCGACGAACAGCTCGCCGTAGAGCTCGTGGGGCGTGGCGGCCGTGCGGTAGGCCGCGGGGGCGGCAGTGTGGATGGGCGCAGCGGCGAACAGGTCGCCAGGGCGCTGACGGGAGGAGGTCATGACGCGAGTTGCCGACGCAACCGGGTGAGCGAGACGGCCAGCGCGGCCACGGGCACCAGCAACAGGCTGAAGGCGGTGGTGCCGTCGAAGGCGACGAAGAGCCGGCCCGTGATGAAGCTGCCGAGCGTGCCGCCCAGCGCCGAGAAGACGACGATGAGGCCGGTCATGGCTGCGTGCTGGCGCTGCGGCAGCGCGCTGAGCATGGCCGAGTTGATGGCCGGGTAGATGGGCGCCAGCAGCAGGCCCGTCAGCGGCAGCAGATAGGCGGTGGGTGGTGCATTGAGCCAGCCGACGGTGTCGCCCAGCGGTGCGGCGTGGCCGGCCAGCGGCAGCGCGACGAGGATGAGCGCCGCGATGCCGACCAAGCAGGCCATGACAACCGCGAACCAGCCCAGCCGGCCGATGATGGCCGCGCTGGTGAGGCGGCCGAGTGCCGTCGTGGCCGGCATGATGACCGCCAGGCCCACGCTCATGGCCGTAGGCAGGTGCAGCACCTCGCGGTTGAAGCTGGGCAGCCAGGTCGAGATGCCCTGTTCGATCAGCACGTACAAAAAGGCCGACAGCAGGAAGACGGCGACGAGGGCGAGCTTGAGCAGCGGCGCCATCGCGAGCAGGTCCTCACGCACGCTCGTGTCGGGCGACTGGATCGGGCCCTCGTCGAGCGGGCTGGTCAGCAGCAGCACGAAGGCCGCCGCGGCCAGTGCCGCGAGCACGGGGTAGACCTCCAGCCAGCCCTTGCCCTCGGCATGCGCGGCGTTGCTGAACAGCAGGTAGCCGCCCAGCACGCCGACCATGAAGAGACCTTCGAGCAGGTTGGTGAAGCGCGCATGGCCGGCGCGGTCGTGCGTGACCAGGCCGATCATGGAATAGGCCGACACCTTGACCAGCGCGAAGCCGGCGCCCAGCGTGCAGAACAGCAGCTTGATGGCCCAGAAGGCCGACAGCACCGGCATGGCCAGGCAGGCCGCGCCGACGGCGGCCAGCGCCAGCAGCATGGCGCGCTTGAGGCCGAGTCTTGGCAGCAGCGAGGCGACGAGGAAGGAGGTCAGCGCGATCGGCAGGTCTTTCCACGCATCGAGCAGGGCGGCCTCGGCGCGAGGCACGCCGAGGGTCTGCACAACGAGCAGGTTCACCGCGCCGACGCTGTTCAGCAGGGCGCCGAACAGCATGTAGGTGAGGATGATGGCGAGCTTGATGCGCAGCGTGCCGGCTGGCGCTGTGCTTAGTGCGCTAGGGATGGGTGTCATGGCTTTGGGGCTTCTGGTTGTTGGCAAGTGAGGTGCCGGGAGTTCGCCCCGGCGGGCGACCTACTTTTTGGGCCGCCAAAAAGTAGGCAAAAAGCTCCCCCCTGACCGCCCCGCCCTTCGCTGCGCTTCGGGTTCCCTGCTGTACTCAGCCCCGAAGCCCCGCGCCGAACTCGCGCCGCTACGCTCTGCTCAAACAGGCGTCGCGAGTTAGTTCTTGAGGCGAGCTTCGCTCGCGGGCTTCGGGTCTTCCGTTCCTCGGCGGGGCTAAAAGGGGGCATACGAAATACATCCACCGCCCGGATTTCGGGTTTGGCTGTTGGGCTGTTCAAAGGGACCCCTTTGGAGGATCCGAGCATCGCAGGGCATCCCTCGCAGAGGGGCGACGGAGCAGGGGCGACTTTTTGCCTTCTCGTTGGTCGGAAGGTCGCCCGCCGGGGCGAACTCCCGGCAGGGCCTGGCTTGAAGCGCCACTGCTCCCATCACGGACCGATCAGAACTGGAAGCCGACCGACAACTCGTAGGCCCGGCCGAACAACGGCCGCGCCAGGAACACGCCGTCCTGCCCCACGCCCTGGCCCGGCACGCGGAAGTTGCCTTCCGTCAGGCCGATCTTGTTGGTCAGGTTGGTGCCGGTCAGGCGCACTTCCAGGCCGTTGTCCA
>JAEKLF010000293.1 GCA_019509985.1 Burkholderiales bacterium
GCCGCCGGCGCCGGCAAGGGCCCGGACATCTTCTGCTGGCCGCATGACCGCGTCGGCGAATGGGCCAAGGCCGGCTTGCTGACGCCGCTGCGCCCGTCGGAGAAGCTGAAGGCCGAGGTCGAAGACCAGGCTTGGAAGGCCATGAGCTATCGCGGCCGCATCTGGGGGTATCCGCTTGCCATCGAGACGACCGGCCTGATCTACAACAAGGCGCTGGTGCCCAACCCGCCCGCCACCTGGGACGAACTGATCGCCATCGACAGGAAGCTCAAGGCCGAGGGCAAGAGTGCCGTGCTGTGGGACTACAACAAGAGCTTCTTCACCTGGCCCATGTTGGCCGGTGCGGGCGGCGTCATCTTTGGCCGCGACGCGCACGGGGACTTCGACGCCAAGCAGGTCGAGGTCAACAACGCCGGCGCGCTGGCCGGCGCGCGGATGGTCGAGCGCCTCGTCAAGGACGGCCACATGCCCAAGGGTGCGCGCTACTCCGAGATGGAATCGGCCTTCGCGCGCGGCCAGGTCGCCATGATGATCTCCGGCCCCTGGGCCTGGGACAACGCCCGCCGGGCCAGGATCGACTTCGGCGTGGCGCCCATCCCGGCCGTCGTCGCCGGCAAGCCCAGCAAGAGCTTCGTCGGCGTGCTGGGCTGCATGATCTCCGCGCCAAGCAAGAACAAGGACATCGCCAAGGAGTTCATCGAGAACCATCTGATGCGCCCCGAGGCGCTGAAGGTGCTGGACGCTGATGTGCCCATCGGCGTGCCGGCCAACAAGGCCTTCTACGCCGAGTTGTCGGTGAACCCGCTGATCGCGGCGAGCATGACCAACGCGCGCAACGGCGAACCCATTCCCAACATCCCCGAGGTGGGCCGTTTCTGGACCGCGATGGACGCGGCGCTGGAGGCCATCACCAACGGCTTGCAAAGCCCCAAGGACGCGCTGGACGGCGCCGCCGCACGGATGCTGCTGAACAAATGAACGCGTTGTCCTCATCGCTCGGCCAAGGCGCCTACACGACGCTGCCACCCACGCTGACCGAGAAGCTTGCGAAGTGGCTGCACTGGCCCGTCGCCGTCGCCGCCATCGCCGCCGCGCTGTATCTCGTCTTCGTCGTCTACACGACCGGCCAGGCCGCCTGGGCCGTGGGCCTGCTGGTGCTGTTCACGGCCGGCTTCTACGTCTACCTGAGCCGCGGCGGCTTTGCGTGGCGCTATCTCTTCCCCGGTGTGGCCGGCATGCTGGTGTTCATCGCCTTCCCGCTGGTCTACACGGCGCAATTGGGGCTCACGAACTATTCCAGCACCCACCTGCTCAGCGAGAGCCGCGTGCGCGAGTACCTGCTGGAGCAGCATGACGCCGTCGAGGGCCAGGTGCTGGCCTACACCCTGCATGCCGACGGCGCCGAGTTCCGCCTCGTGCTGCAACCCGAGGGCGGCGCCGCGCCGCGTTGGGTGTCGCCACCATTGGCCTTGCGCAGCGTCAGCCGCGAACTGCGTGTCGACCTGACTCCCGCGGACGCCGAGCGCCTGCCGCTGACCGCACCGCTGCAGGCCGCCCTGCCCTTGCCCGAGCTGATCAAGCACCGCGACACGCTGGCCAGGCTGGTGCTCGTGCTGCCGGACAAGACCGAGCTGCACTACCTCGGCCTGCGCGAGTTCGGCCCCATCAAGCCGCTGTGGACACCGAACGCCGACGGCAGCCTGACCCGTGTGCTGGACGGCGCCGTGTTCAAGCCCAACCGCAACACCGGCTTCTTCCAGACCGCTGAATCTGACGGACACGGCGAGACACTGCAGCCGGGCTTCAAGGCCTTCATCGGCACGGCCAACTACACCCGCATGGTGTTCGACGCCGAGTTCCGCGGCCCCTTCCTCGCCATCTTCACGTGGACGGTCGTGTTCTCCGCGCTGACCGTGTTCTTCGCCACGCATGGTTCGCCGACCCCTATCTCGCCAAGACGATGCTGCTCATCGTCAACGTGTGGCTGGGCTACCCGTACATCATGATCGTCTGCTCGGGGCTGCTGAAGGCGATTCCGGCGGACCTGTACGAAGCGTCCGCGCTGGCCGGCGCCAGCCCCGCGACGAACTTCTTCAAGATCACCGCGCCGCTCATCATCAAGCCGCTGGCGCCGCTGCTGGTCAGCGCCTTCGCGTTCAACTTCAACAACTTCGTGCTGATCGCGCTGCTGACCGACGGTCGGCCGGACTTCCTGTCCACCAAGCTGCCCGCGGGCCAGACGGACATCCTCG